>JAQNCM010000401.1 GCA_029237615.1 Mucilaginibacter sp. | reverse complement strand
CTCTGCCATCAATTTCAGATGAATATCTAATGACTATAAATATGCTTTTAAAAAATTGCACAGTTATAGCCAGGTCACTAACTTCAAAAGCATGATGCCAGACGGAATAATTTCCGCCCGCCTCTTCCCTTACATGGAGTTGAATATCTCCAATCTCAAACCAAATAGCGCCCTTAGGGTGATTGCCGGGAATTTCTATCAGGTTAAGCATGCCGGCATAAAAGGCTCTTGCTTCATCTTTTTTTCCTTCCGGGATGGTGATCAGGATGTGATCGATCCTTTTAAATGGTATCATGTTTCAATTAAAACGTTATAAGCATGGGCAAAACTATGAAAACTTAATTAACCTATTGATTGTGATTTGCCAATGTGTAACTTAAGCCCGGTTAATATCCCAATCAATTTAAAATTCAACCTGAATAACTACAAATGAAAATAGGGATTTTTACCTATGGTACCCGCGGCGATGTACAACCGTATATCGCCCTGGCTTTAGGTCTTAAAAAAAACGGACACCAGGTAATATTGGCTGCACCAGAAAATTTTAAGGATTTTGTAGAAAGTTTTAATATTGCGTTTCATCCGCTTTATGGAGACGCTGAAGCGAAAATGAACTCGCCGGAAGGGCAAAGCATACTACAGACAGAAAACACCATTAAATTGGTGAAGTATTTTTTTAAAGTACTAAATTCAATCAAAACCCCTTTACGAAAAAGTTATATTGAAGGAATTAGTAAGATTGATTTTATAGTAGCCAATACGGCAACACTTCCAATTGTGAGTACCATTGCCGAAAAACAAAACAAAAAAATAGCACTCACTTATTTTATGCCGCCGGTTGTACCTACACGGGAATTTCCTTTAGGCGACTTCGATTTTTTAGATTTTCCTCTGTACAATAAGCTGACCTATAAAATAGCACACTTTTTTTTCTGGAAATTCTTAAAAAAAGAAACCAATGAATTTCGCCGGGAATTAGGTTTGCCAATTTTAACAGAAAACCTGGTAAGCTATATTGATAAGCAAAATTTGCTGGATTTGTATTGCATAAGCCCGTCGCTTATTCCGCAGCCTAAAGACTGGGAAGCCAATCATAAAATAACAGGTTTTTTAACTATCCCTGAAAAAACAAAAAACTACTTTCCGGAACAAAACTCAAATGACTTAAATATGTGGTTGAGTCAGGGTGAAAAGCCGGTATACATCGGCTTTGGCAGCAACGGCATTGGAAACACCAAGAAGTTTATAGCCATTTTGGAAGCGATTTTAAATACTACCAGCGAACGTATTTTATTTTGCACAGGGTGGACAATCTTTCCAAATTTGCCGGTACACAAAAACCTGTTTGTAAAAAAATATATTGATCACGAAGCAATTTTATCAAAGTGTAAAGTAGGAGTTTTTCATGGAGGAGCCGGAACACTGGCGGCTATGCTGCGTAATAATCTGCCTGTAATCATTATATCATTCTACACAGACCAGCCTACATGGGGTAAAATTGTTGAACGGATGAAATTAGGGGTTCATATCCCGCTAAAAAAACTTGGCGCCGCCAGGGTGATCGCTGCCATAAAAATGGCCCAAACAGAAATGGTAAAGCAAAGTATTTTAACAATGGGCGCCAAAATAAGAAACGAAAACGGGCTTCAGATGGCAGTTGATGAAATTGAAAAGTACTTTAAAGGGAGCGATGTCATCAATTAAACTAAGCGATTATTTTGTGGGGCTAAATAAATGTCTGTTATGATACTTTTCTGGATATAGAAACAGGATATTTGCCGACTTATTTATCTGAAAATAATGATACATGTACTTGATAACCCTGTGTGGAATGCTTTAAGTTCCGGCAATAAAAATTTGTCAAATGGTAACGATAAGGCTAAATACTTTCCAAAAGAAGTGTCGCCGTTTGTAGGTATGGAGGAAAACACTCCAGAAAATTTTGAAATTTTACGTGGTATTGTTCCTGCTGAAAGTGTTTCCGCGGTGATCTCTCCTGCTGAAATAGTTATTCCTCATTCCTGGAAGATTGTTGATTACCTTAAAGTGCAACAAATGATTTGTGAAACGCCAGCTGAGCAAGTGTCGGATGACGAGCCCCTCATTCCATTAGGCGACCAGCATATACCTGCAATGCTGGCTTTAACCAAATTAACTGTTCCGGGACCCTTTGCATCAAGGACCGTTGATTTTGGCCATTACGTGGGAGTTTTTAACGGGGAACAATTAATTGCCATGGCCGGACAGCGCTTGCATCCATATGAGTTTGCCGAAATCAGCGCTGTGTGTACACATCCTGATTTTATTGGCAAGGGTTTGGCAAAGCAGCTGCTCTCGCACCATATCCATAGGATCCGGGCATCCGGTGAAATTCCGTTCCTGCATGTAAAATCAGATAATGCCCGGGCAATTAAAGTATATGAAGCCATGGGCTTTAAAACCAGAAGGGAAATGTTTTTTTATATAATTAAGGAACGTTAATCAGATATATTATTTCATAAGCATCACAGATGCAAAACCAGGCTAAGCGCTCGTCACAGACGAGCGCAAATGTTATAAACTAATTTCGAAATTGAACATCCGACTTCAGACATCAAAACTACACATCAAACACGCCATTCCGTTCCTGCTCCTGGTAGTTTTGTACGGTTTCTATCGCGTTATCTATCACATCGCTTAATGCTACAATAAAGGCTCCCGGTACGGCAAGGCTCATGGAATGTTTGATAGCATCTATTTCGTTGGGTACAATCTCAAATTTCTTTTCCAGTTCAACAGATTCAATGCCTTCTATCAGCAAGGTAAGTATATTTTCGGCGGTGCGGCCACGCAGGTGTTTTTCCTGGCGAAGGATAATATAATCGAACATTTCAGCCGATATTTTACCCAGTTCGCGGATGTCATCGTCGCGCCTGTCGCCTGTGCCTGCTATGATGCCGATCTTGAGCGGGGAATCGATGTGCTTTAGGAATTCTTTTATACCATTATATCCTGCCGGGTTATGGGCAAAATCTATCATAAAGCGGAAATTCTTGAAATTAAAGACATTCATCCGTCCCGGCGTTTGCGCAGCCGAAGGAATAAATGTTTCGAGCGACGTTTTAATGTCTTCGGTTTTAAAATCATGTAAAAATGTGGCCAGTGTAGCTGCCAGCACATTTTCAACCATAAACGGGACAGTGCCGCCAAACGTTATCGGTATCAGGCTGGTTCTTTGCACGCGGATCTTCCAGTCGCCTTTTTGGATGGTGATAAAACCATTTTCACAGATACAGGCAATGCCGCCTTTTCGGCAATGAGATTTAATGATCGGGTTGTTTTCGTTGCGGCTAAAATAAGCCACTTTGCAATGGGCATTTTTCCCCATCCGTACGCAATATTCATTATCAGCATTCAAAACCGCCCAGCCGTCTTTTTTTATTGAATCTACCACCACGTTTTTTACGCGGGCCAGGTCGTCCAGTGTATGAATGTCCGCCAGCCCCAGGTGATCTTCCTGAATATTGGTCACCACACCGATGTCGCAAAAACTAAATCCAAGGCCGGCCCTTAAAATACCACCCCGGGCCGTTTCCAGCACGGCAAAATCAACAGTAGGGTCCCGTAAAATAAATTCGGAACTAACAGGTCCCGTAGTATCTCCCTTCAGCATCATAGTATTTTGCACATAAATACCATCAGACGTGGTAAAGCCAACACGGTGGCCATTATTCTTTATAATATGTGCAATCAGCCGGGTGGTGGTGGTTTTGCCGTTGGTGCCTGTTATGGCAATGATGGGTATCCTGGACGACTTTCCCGGCGGGTACAGCATATCAATCACATGCCCGGCAACATTGCGCGGTAAACCTTCGCTTGGTGCAATGTGCATCCGGAAGCCTGGTGCGGCGTTTACTTCCAGTACTACACCGTCGGTTTCTGTTAGCGGTTCAGATAAATTTTCGGCCATGATGTCAATGCCGCAAATATCCAGGCCAATGATCTTGGAGATACGTTCGCAGATAAATATATTTTGCGGATGCACATGATCGGTTACATCAACAGATGTTCCGCCAGTGCTGAGATTAGCAGTTGATTTAACAAATACTTTTTCGCCTTTAGCAGGTACCGTATCCAAACTATATCCTTTTTTTTCCAGGAGGTCCAGCGTGTCCCTGTCAATCGTTATGAGTGTTAAAACCTTTTCGTGCCCGTAACCGCGGCGGGGATCCAAATTTTCCTGGTCTATCAATTGCTGAATGGTTGATATGCCATCGCCCTTAATATTGGCCGGATCGCGCAGGGCCGCCGCTACCATTTTGTTGTCAATCACCAGCACCCTGAAATCGTAACCGGTAACAAACCGTTCCACAATAACCCTGTGAGATATTTTAGCAGCATGCTCATAAGCTTCAATCGCTTCTTCGCGGGTTTTTATATTAATAGATATTCCACGGCCGTGATTGCCGTTCAACGGCTTAAATACCAACGGGAATCCTACTTTCCGGATAGCTTCGTCTACGCCTTCGGTTGATGAAATGGTGATCCCCTTTGCAACAGGAATAGCCTGTTCTAACAACAAACGTTTGGTTTCGTCCTTATTGCTGGCAATGTCAACCGCTATGCTGCTTGTTTTCTCGGTCATGGTTGCACGGAAACGTACCTGGTTTTTGCCATACCCCAATTGCACCAGCGATTGGTTATTTAACCTGATCCACGGTATGTCCCGTGCTATGGCTTCTTCTACAATTGATCCTGTACTTGGGCCTAAACGGGTATTTTCGCGAATCTCGCGCATTTGCTGTATGTCACGCTCCAGGTCGTAACCCTCACCGTTGACTACTGCTTCCGCTATCCTAACAGATGCTTCAGCAGCAAAAATGCCTACCTTTTCTTCCAGGTAGGTAAATACCACATTGTAAATGCCGGGAGTTTTTGTCTCCCGCGTGCGGCCAAAGCCGGTATCCATACCTGCCAGCGACTGTATTTCCAGGGCTATATGCTCAATTACATGCCCCATCCAGGTACCCGCAACAACCCGCTGAAAAAAACCACCCTCCACGCCGGGCGAGCAACGGTGTGTATAAAGACTTGGGATAAGTTTTTCGAGCCGTTCATAAAAACCTTCTATGGTATTGGTTGGGCGTTGTTCCATGTCCTCCAGGTTCAACCGCATTTGTATTAGTTTTTTTCGGCTTACACTCCAGATGTTCGGGCCGCGCAGTACTTGAATATTTTCAATTTTCATAGATCGTGTTAGTAAACAGCAGATAATTTTCTTCTAAAACTATAAAACTTAACAGTGTAATAAAATTTTTGTCGTAAAAAAGGGTTTTATTATTTATAACAGCCTGCCTTTATGCCACTTTTTATTTTAATTTGTATGTTGATAGTAAGTAGTGAATGGTCGGTAATGAGGAAGAACATAAATTTCTCACAAATGACCGTTCACTACCCCAGATATTTAATTAATTAAAGAAGAATGGTCATCCCAAAAGGTAAATTGATAATTATCGGCGGCGCGGTTGATATGGGCACTAATCTTAGCACCCAGGAGTATATTGTAAGGCCTAATTATCTTAAGTTTTTTGAGCAGGGTATATTAAAACGCATCATTACAGAATCAGCGAAAAAGGCCGGATCAATTGTTGAAGTGATCACTACCGCGTCTCAAATACCAGAATTGGTAGGGGTTGAATATGTAAATGCATTTAACCATTTAAATGTTACCCATGTTGGGGTGCTGGATATCAGGACCCGCGAAGATGCCAAAAAAGAAGAATACCTCAACCGTATCCGCAAAGCCGATGTGGTTATGTTCAGCGGCGGCGATCAGCTTAGATTAAGCTCTATTTTTGGGGGAACTGAATTTTTACAAATATTAAAAACCCGCTATCAAAAGGAAAAGTTTGTTATTGCAGGCACCTCCGCAGGGGCAGCAGCGGCGTCAACCAATATGATCTATCGCGGCCAAAGCAATAAAGCACTTATAAAAGGCGAGGTGCAAATTACCGCAGGCCTGGGCTTTATAGATTCGGTTATTATTGACACCCATTTTGTACAGCGGGGTCGTATAGGCAGGTTATTATACGCAGTAGCAAGCAACCCGGGTATGCTGGGTATAGGCTTGGGTGAAGATGCAGGTTTGCTGATAACCGAAGGTACCATGATGGAAGCCATCGGCTCCGGCTTAACGATATTAGTGAATGGCCGCAAAATGGCAGAAACCAATATTTACGACGTAGAAATGGGTTCGCCGGTATCTATCAAAAACATGCGGGTAAGCGTAATGTCGATTTTTGATAAATATGACCTGGTCCAAAACCAATTAAATATAAAAAAGACCGTTAAAGTTGAAGGCGGTGTGTTTATTAATGTTTCTGATAATTTGTAGATAGAACGTGAGATGTCAGATATGAGAATGTGTATTAATTCTAATTAAATAAGGTTAATGATTTTTCTATCTCAAATCTCATTATCCGATCAATATGAAAATAATTATTCACGGAGGATTTTTTAGCGAATCGCAAACTAACCAGGAGATAAAAAAAGCCAAACAGGATGCACTTGCAGAAATAGTGAAGCTTGGTTATAAACACCTGCAAAACCATTCGGCCGTTGAAACTGCGGTTTATACGGTGTCTCTGCTTGAAAATTGCGATCTGTTTAATGCCGGGACCGGGTCACAGATACAGAGTGATGGGAAGATTCGTCTCAGTGCGTCATTAATGGATGGTAACTCTCTTCGGTTTTCGGGTGTGATCAATATAGAGGACGTTAAAAATCCGATCTGCATAGCCGAAAAGCTTTTGAAGCATGAAGACAGGGTGCTGAGTGGTAAGGGGGCGAAGGATTTTGCAAGGGAAAATGGTTTCGGCTATTATAGTCCCGAAACACCTCAGCGCCGCATGGAATACGAAAAAAAACTAAGCGATTCAATTAGGTTAGGCACGGTTGGTTGTGTAGCACTGGATGTTTTTGGCCGCCTGGCTGCAGCAACTTCAACAGGAGGTAAAGGATTTGAAATACCCGGACGCGTTAGTGATTCGGCCACCACGGCCGGAAATTATGCCAATGCTTTTGCCGGTGTTTCATGTACAGGGGTAGGCGAGGATATTGTTAGCGGCGCCATCGCCAGCAATATTGTAACCCGTGTTACCGATGGAGTGCCACTACCACTTGCTACCGAAAAAACGCTGCGTGAGCTAAAACCATTTGATGGTTTTGCCGGAATTATCGGCATTTCTGCGGTTGGCGAAATTTACCACGCGGATACCCATCCTTATATGGTATGGGCTTCGTATGATGAGGATGTGGAGGTGTTTGCTTAATATTTATTCAAAAATAATTACAAAACTTCAATTTTGCTGGCTGGGTT
>JAQNCM010000399.1 GCA_029237615.1 Mucilaginibacter sp. | reverse complement strand
GCGTGCCTGTTATTGCCTGCAACTGCGAGGTTTGTACTTCGGCTGATTTGCGGGACAAACGCCTGCGTACTTCTATTTTGCTTGAAGGTGAAGGCAAAGTGATAGTCATTGACTCGGGGCCAGATTTCAGGTACCAGATGTTGAGGGCCAATGTACAGCGTTTAGATGCTATTGTGTTTACCCACGAACATAAAGATCACATAGCCGGGCTTGATGATATAAGGGCATTTAACTACCGGCAAAAAGGGCCCGTTGATGTATATGCCGACTGGCGCGTACAAGATGCTTTAAAACGTGAATTCTATTATATCTTCGACGAATTTAAGTATCCCGGTATCCCCCAGCTAAACCTGCATACAATAGGCGCTGATCCATTTAATATAGGTAATGTGTGTTTTATCCCGATTGAGGTGATGCATTATAAATTGCCCGTACTTGGATTCAGGATAAATGATTTTACTTATATCACTGATGCTAAAACAGTTTCGGAAGAGGAAAAGGAAAAAATAAAGGGCAGTAAAATCTTAGTGGTAAATGCACTTCAAAAGCAAACTCATATTTCGCACTTTACGCTGGATGAAGCAATAACCTTTGCCGACGAAATAGGTGCCCAAAAAACTTACTTTACCCATATTAGTCACCGCTTAGGGAAACATGAGGATATTTCGGAACAGCTGCCCGCCAATATTGAATTGGCTTATGACGGGTTACAACTGGAAATTTGAGCGGGACCAGGGCTGATTTAAATTTACAACTTCACGAAGCTTATGTGGTCCATGGACCCTTTATAACTTCCTAAATGCCCTTTATGGCGTACATCAACCTGGCCGCGAATGGTAATGTTTTTATTGTTTAGCTGTGTAAACTTTCCATTATTGTATTCAAATAACCCAACATGGGTTCCCGATAAATAAAGCGGGCAATCCTGGCTAAAATTTATCCAAATGGCATGGTCGCTGGAATGGCTAACAAATAAACTGTCATTAAATAATGCGGATTCTTCTTTGCCTTCCTTATAAGTGCCGTACACCTCCACATACTGGTGGTCATACTTTTGGATGTTAGCAATTAACCGGGTAAAGCTGACCTTTTTAAAAGCTACACCCTCATCGCACTCACTTTCAAAAATTTTTTTTTCCCTCGGGGCACAGGATTGCAGCAGGCACGCTGCTACCAGGGAATAAAAAACAATCCATTTGTAAAATACACAGAAAGACCGCCTTTCGTGGGTTAAAGCCATACCGCAATTGTAATTAAAAATTATATTCTTACACGCCAAACACCCTGGTTTCACCCTTATCAAAACCTTATCAAAAATAACTGGTTAGACCTTCATACTAATATAAGGTTTAATGCAATTTAGTTAAGTTTTAGCGCTTTTTTATTTTGCAACTATATTGATACAAGCTTCAAACATCTATAATGTTTCGCATCCAACGTCAAGAAGCGCCTATAGGAAGAGATCAGTGGTTGGTGATTAGAAAAAACGAATCAGAGTTACGAAGTTTTAAAACCTCGTAACTCTGATTCATTATGAAGTTTTAAAAACTTCGGGAGTTTAAATATTTCTGTTATTTTAAAACTGGCAATACGATCTTTGATTGGTCATGATACACATTGATGGTTTCTTTTACAAAGTCATCATCTTTTGCATGATAAATATCAATAAACTGCTGCGGATTACGGTCAACCAAAGGGAACCAGCTGCTTTGCACCTGTACCATAATTCGGTGTCCCTTCTTAAAGGTGTGGGCAACATCGGGCAAGGTATATTTTACCTGTGTTGGTTTGCCCGGCACAAAAGGCTCAGGGTTTGAATAACTGTTGCGATACCTGCCCCGCATAATTTCGGCCCGTACCAGCATCTGGTAACCGCCCATCGGGTATTTTACAACAGGGTCGGTTTCTGCGTAGATGTCGATATTATTATAGCCTGCATTATCCGGATATTCATCTATCAGTTTTACTACAAAGTCGGCATCGGTGTTTGATAAGCTAACCATCAGGTCGGCTACCACCGGTCCGCCCAAGGTAACGTCGTTAGTCAGCGTATCCGTTTCAAACGTCAATACGTCTGTTCTGCGTGAGGCAAACCGCTGATCGTCGGTCATGTAATTACGGGTACGGTTAAAATGCACATCCTGGGTATAAGGAACCGGTTTGGCCGGGTCACTTATGTAAGTGTCAAATGTTGGTTTACCGGTATTGGCTGCAGTAAAAGACAGTTTCCCTTTTTGTTTCAGGTAAAGAGCCGTTTCCTGCACATCAGCAGGCGGCCATTGCGGCAGTTGATGCCATTTGTTTTCGCCGGTAAAAAACACGCTGGCTTTGCTGATGCTGTCTACCGAGCCCTTGCCGCGCAGGTAAAAATCAAAAAACGGGATTTCTATATGATTAGCATACCACTCGCTGGTATTGCTGCCCCACTGAACGTTGCCTAAATGGGTACCATCATTATTGCGCCATTGCTCATGATACCACGGACCCATCACCAGTCGATTGTTGGTTGCAGGGCTTTGCTTATCAATCGCTTTGTAAACATTCCATGCGCCAAAGCAATCTTCGGCGTCAAATATACCGCCAACAACCAGCATGGCCGGCTTAACATTTTTAATACCAACCCTTGCATTACGGGCCATCCACCATGCATCGCGGTTAGGATGCATCATCATCTGGTTCCAGAATACTAGACTATCGCCCATTATTTTGGTAAGATTTGGCAGGGCACCCTCTCTTAAAAAAAACTGGTAATTGTCATGGATCGGCGGATCCCATGTAGGGGCTGCTACACTGGTTGGGCGCGGATGCGGATATCCAAAGCCAAATTCTTTATAAAATCCGAAAGCATCCATCTGGAAAAATGCCCCGTTGTGGTGAAAATCATCGCCCACAAACCAATCGGTTACTGGTGCTTCCGGGCTCACCGCTTTAAGTGCCGGGTGGCCGCTAAGCGATGCCATAGTTGAGTAAAAGCCCGGGTACGAAATACCAAATACCCCTACGTTTCCATTATTATTTTCAAGGTTTTTTACCAGCCAGTCAATGGTATCATAGGTATCGCTGGCTTCATCAATATCTTTTTTGGTTTTCTTATCAGGATTAAAAGGGCGCACATCCATAAAAACGCCTTCGCTCATCCATCTGCCGCGCACATCGGCTATCACCATAATATAACCTTTACGGCAATATTTGATAAGGTGATTTACCCAGAACGGCCGGTATTGATCTTTACCATAAGGCGTACACGAGTAAGGGGTACGTTCCATTAGTATAGGATGCTTTTCCGATTGGTCTTTAGGGAGATAAACGGAAGCAAAAAGCTTAACACCATCGCGCATGGGGATGGTTACCTCCCTTTTGATGTAATTATTTACAAACCATGCTGAATCTGCACTTTGTGCAAAGGCAAAAATTGGAGAAAGAAACAGAACAATAAAGTATAATTTTTTCATCATATTAAATTAGTGAGACCGGAAGTAAATATGGTAATTTTTTGAGAAGATAGAAAATTGATGTGCAGATGCGTGGATGTGTAGATATGCAGATGTTTTGATTTATTTGCACATTTGCACATTTGCACACCTGCACACAGCACATTTGCACATCGTTACATTACTTATTCAGCTCCCGCAATTTTTCTCTTATATAAATACCAGCCGGGGTTAACTGGCTATCTGTCCATCCGCCGTGGTCCGGGGCGTTGGGAAGCAGCAGCGCTGTCGTTTCTTCTTTATCGGTTATGTTCCAGTTTGCCCAGCTTAACTTATGGTTCTCCATCCATTGCATCCAGGTTTTAACTTCGTTCCTGTCAAATTTGCCATTACCGTTGGCTTCGCCTACCCCCCATTCGGTTACCATAAGCGGTAAACCCTTTTTAACAGCCAGGTCAGCTTTGGCACGAAGCTTTTCCTGGTGATTAGGATCT
>JAQNCM010000442.1 GCA_029237615.1 Mucilaginibacter sp. | reverse complement strand
CTTCAGAATCACTTGGCGCGCTTAACCAGATACGTGCCCGTGCCGGCATGCCTGCTTACACTTTAGTTACTCAGGATTTGATCCGGAATGAACGTTTTGTGGAGTTTGCATTTGAAAATAAAAATTATTGGGACTACGTTAGGTGGAGAACTTTAACTACAGCCTTCAGCAATCGCCCGGAATATGGCTTACGCATATACTGGGATATAGACACCCAGGACTATGTGTTCATTAAAATACCTGTTGCAACAAAGACGTATGTGAGAAATGATTACTTTTTTGATTTTCCGGCGGCAGATATAAGTTCAAGCCCGGCAATTGCACAACAAGTTAACGCAGGTCATAACCCAGGTTATTAACCAAATTGAAAGAAACAATATGAAAACTATAAAATCAATATTCTTAATATCCTGCGCGCTGCTTGTTTTTGCAGGATGCAGCAAGGATAATTATGCCACGCAGGATGCAGGCATTCATGGTGCCCTCACCGATGGAGAGATCGGGGGGAGCCTACAGCTCAGCGAGACCGGGCTTAGCAGTAACATCAGGATGATTGTAAATGATCCTGCAAAATACCCTTCTCCATCCGCATTTGATCTTACAATAAATGCAGATGGCACTTACTCCAACTCACTGATATTTGCCGAAACTTATAAAGTTTTCCCATTGGCACAATCAGGCCCGTGGCAGTATATCGCCAACGACTCTTTAACGGTTGTTATCGGCCACAAGCAGAATCCGGAGGTAGATTTTAAGGTGGTTCCTTTTTTCAGGATAGCGGCTACTGCTGTGGATAGTGCGATTACTTTTACCATAACCAAATCAACCACCACCACTATAACCAATAATTTAAGCGCCAGTAATAATTTACTGATTATGATCAACAATTATAATATTGTTAATGAAAGTATATGCTCCAATCAAACGGGAAAGTATTATCAAAACCAATTTCAATATACGGTAACTAATGCTAACCTGGGTGTGCCGCAGACGATAACCTTTCCGTTCTCAAAAGCGCATCTTCCTCATGGGGCAGCTTATTTTATCCGCGTAGCGGTTGTAGGCAGCGGCTCTAACGGAAAGTATAACTATAGCCCTATAATACCAGTAACCATCCATTAAGTTTTTCCATAATTAAATGAGGTTAGTTTATCCCCGGTCATTTGATCGGGGATTTTATAAAGCACAACGATCAATAAAATGCTATTTTAATTTGTTATTAATTGTAGTCATGATTTTAATCCAAGGCTTAAAAATCCCTAAATAAAAAAAGAATTTATCCAAAACTAATTTAAACCTGATCAAGAAGTTATCCGATGCTGGATAACCAATTCTACGTATCATTAATGCCTGATTCGGCCTTAAACTATGTGAATTATTTCGCTATGCCCGGTGGCGGCGAGTGCGAAACAGTTGAATTTACAGTGGCTGGACAGCCTACCTGGTCGAAGCTTTCAACTTCGTCCTAAAATGTATTAAGCTTTCAGCTTAATGATTAATTATAATTCTGGTTCAGTACTTTAATTGCCCTGAATACTTGCCGCTTATTTTATTAAGCTGAAAGCTTAATGTATTTTGGAACTAAGTTACGCTACGCTAAACTTAGACCAGTGGATAAAACGGCGAACGAAAATCATCCACCCATATTCCCAGTAATAATATGCTCAATCTGATTTAACTGCTCCGTACTCAAATTTTTTAAATTTTCCTGGCTTAATATGGTATTATTTATTTGGATATAGTTATTTTGCTCGTTTACAACCGTGTTGGGCCGCTGTTTATTTACTGCGCCAACCATTTCAAAATAAAGCCTTGCAGCCTTAATATCTCCGTTGCTGGCAAGCTTAAAAACGCCGGCCAGTATCTTAGTGGCCATAAATTTAAACTGCTCCATTTCGGCCATGTATTCCGGGTGTGTTTTATATGCTGCAAGGTGCCTGGCAACGGTTTGCCGGCTCAAGCCGGTTTCTTCGGCTATCACATATTTAGGGGGCATAGCGCCATATTGGCTGATAAGCTTCGTGATGGCCCTGCCAATTATAAAGTGGTTATGCTCCCAAATTTGATCATTTGTACTTGCAGGAATGATCTGTGCTATTTTATTTATAAAGTCGTCTCTTTCCTGCCCTTTTAAATGCTGCAGCATTTCGGTTGAAACTGTCGCGAGATAATCGCGTTCAGATTTAGTAAAATCTTCAATATCTGTTAAGGTGATCTTTTGCAGCGCCAACAGTCGGTTAACCTTCTCAGTTGAAGCTGTTAAATTTGTTAAAGCAGTTTCCGGTTCCATTAATTCTCCTTATCTTTTTAATAAAGATAGATAATGTTATTGGAAAATGCTAATATTTTTAGTATTTCAACATGTTAACCTACCTATTCCATATATTATTGATTATCAGCAATATAGCACAAATTTTTTTTAATTTGTGTTAACCCTGTTAACCCGTCCGGGCAAGGGTCGTCCTTGGATTAAGTTGAATATAATAGCGCAAAACTTTTATGCGAGCCCAGATAAATGATTTCACGCAGGAATTATATGCTTACACTGGAATCAGGTAGTTTCGTTCAGGCTCCCAAACTGGACAGAATTCGAACCAATTTGTACGAGATCTGAAATTCATAAGCGAACTAAAGGTAGTTTAAACCAAGGGTTCGATTTCTCTACGGGCTACCGAGCCGCTTTACGAAAATTGAACGTCTTTTATTTGGGCCTCTGTGATGAAGGCACCATAGGCTACGAATCTTTCATTATTTTTTTATAAACCATTTTCTGCTTTATCAGCGC
>JAQNCM010000536.1 GCA_029237615.1 Mucilaginibacter sp. | reverse complement strand
CCGTGCGCTTAGCGCCGGCGACGTCGTTATCCTGGAGAATGACCACATGACGGCTGAGCAGCCACCCGTTGTATTCGTCCTGCCAGCTGCCCGCTCCGCCCACGTTGGTAGTGGCCAGCAGGCCCATGCCGGCCACGGTGTCCGCGTCTTTCTCGCCCTCGGTCAAGAAGACCGTCACATCCGGCCGTGCCAGCAGTTCGGGCAGCCGGTAGAGCACGCGCGTCACGCCGTCGAGGTTCTTGACCCACGCTGAGCCGTCCGGATCGCGGCTGATATAGACGTCCTTCTCTACCTTGGCGCGCTGTATGTCCTGCTCGGTTGCCGGCCGGCGCTGGCTAAAATCCTTGGGGTCGTGCCGGCAGACCTGATACTGCACCTCGCCGTATTCGTCCACGTAGTCATATGTCTTGATGACCGGGCCGTGGTCCCGGCCCTTACCGGGCGGAGGCGGCGCCAGCGGGGGAGGCGGAGGGAGGATCGCGCCTTCCAGCTTCGCCTTCGCCTCGGCGAAGCTCAGATTATCCTTGCGCTGCAGATACTCGAATGCATCACTCCAATGCTCCGAGGGTGAGCATCGTCGACACCAGAAGCGCTGCGTCTTGGTGTTGACGCGGAAACGGTCCGTGCCTCCGCACCAGGGGCAGGGCCCGGCCAGTTCGTGGCCGGTTACGCGGTGCAACTCGGTGTCCGTGCCGATGACTGAGAGCATGTCTGGGGCAGGGCCGTTCATCATATGCGCTTCTCCGTCCGCGGGCTCATCGCCGGTCCCCCAGCTGCCATCTGTTGCCATCCCGGATCAAATAGCCGTGCCGCGCCATGCCGTCGAGCCGCTGCCGCACGGCGCCGGGGCTCAGCGGCTCATCGCGCAGGCCATCCCTGATCTGATCGAACTCCGCCCAGCCGCCCACGCCCTGGCTGTCTGCCACCGCGCGCCGGATGAGGTGATCCTTCGCCGACAGTTCGTAGTCCGGTTCGGCGGTCACGGCCGCACCTCCCGTATCACGCCCCTGCAGTTCGCGCTGACAAAACGGTTCTCCGGCAAGACAAGGCAGGTGAGCAAGCCGCCGGGCAGGAATGAACCGGTGTCGATGCCGATCTTGTTGGCCAGCACCAGCGGGGCGCCGTGTTGAATCGTGTGGCCGAAGACGACGGTCTTGCCCCAGTCGTATTCGCTGCTCAGGAATGGCTCGCGGATCCAGCAATATTCCAGGCTCGTGGCCATATCCCAGCTCGGCCTGGAGGGCAGGCCGGCATGCACGTAAATATGGGTGGGCGTCTCATGGAACAGATAGGTGCGCTCCATCCAGCGCAGGTAGGGCGCCGGGATCCAATGCTGGCCTAAGTCGCGTAGGGTCTTGATCCCGCCGTTGTACAGCCAGATACCCTCCTCGTGTTCGCGGTCTTCGGCCCATGCGAGACACATATCTTCGTGGTTGCCGCGGAGGAAGACGCATTCATGCGTCCGCTCGAGTGCCATCAGGAGCTCGAGCACCGCCTTAGAATCCTCGCCGCGGTCGATGTAGTCGCCGAGAAATATCAGCCTGTCCTTTTGCCCGAACGTCAGCGCCGCCAGGAGGTGTTTCAGGCTGGAGATCGAGCCGTGGATGTCGCCTATGATGAAATCGCTCACGGCCGTACCGGCTGACCGAGGTCGCTGAACTCATCCTCGAACCTGCCCGGCTTCGGGCCGAAGTACGCCAGAGCGCTCGCGAAGCGCCCCGTACTTTTGCTGCCGGAGAAGTGCAGCCTGCCCTTCAGGAAGACAATGCGTTTCGCCTCCCACAGCGGCTGGAACCATCCCGTATCGGTGCGCGCCGGTATAAGGAATATGGCGTGCATGGGCTCATGCCGCGGCCGCGCGGGGATGCCCCGCCATTCGCGCCGGAAGTGCTCTATGAACATGCCCAGCAGCGGTTTTGAGTACGGTGGATTCGCGAAGACCTTCCCGGACCAGGGCAGCACCAGGCCGTTATCCTGGCGCGTGTAATGGCACCTCGCCGGCACGCTGCAGGCCTCGTCAGCGCAGGGGTCAAGGTCAATCGTCCCGCCGTAGACCGCAAGCACGCGCTCGAGTATTTCCGGGGGCGTGGCCCACTCATCGGTAGCTAGCGGCGCCGGCGGGTTAATAGCGTTGGCAAGTGCGTTCATACGGCCGCATGCCGCTTAGCGCGGCACGCCGGCAAGCCTACACATGATAGAATGGTCACAGCGAATCTCCAGTCACAAAAGCCGCCCGGTCAGGGGCGGCTTTTTTATTGCTAATCGGGTAGCGAGTATTCGCCGTTCTCGTGCCGGAGAGTGCCGTCCGCAACCATCGCGTCTAGTTCCTCCTGGATTGCAGGAAGCTCTTGCGCGAGTACATGGAGCACGATGGCCTGATGATTCGCCGGTGTGCCGCCGGCCTGCAGCGCACGGACGGCCTCGAGTATGCGCTCGCGGATGGCGAGACGCTCCGGGTCAACCTCTGTGCGCGTGGCGGCAAGGGCCTTGCGTCCCTGCTCAGTCAGGTGGATTGCATGGCCCCCGCTGCGCCGCTCGACAAGCCCGGCCCCCTCGAGCCGACGGATCTGCGCGTGGACGCGCTGGCGGGAAAGGCCAAGCTCCTGCGCTATCTGGTTTGGCGAGGGATCCTGTTTGAACCTGTCGGTGAGACTCGCGATGCTCTGGAGAATCGCATCGCCGATCATGCGGCCGGGGCTACGTCGCTCAGTTGTCATGCTCTACCCCTCCCCGTATATGCCTAGAGGGGGAGCCCGTTTAGACGATCCCTTGCCTGCCAACTATTGACGCGGTCAAATGGTGTGGCATAATAGTGCTAAGCCTGTGAGGGTGGAGCACGGGATTCTCTAGCGGGTTCCCCGTGTGAATGGGCCGGGTCGGTGCTACTAACACCGGCCCGGTTTGTTAATTACACGACAATTATATTTCCGCGCGTAAATAGTGGTTTAACACTACACCTCCCCCGGGACCGCGTCAATAGTGATCGCGGGCATAAAACTAGAACAAATGACCGAGAACGCTGATAGGTCGCAATAGCGCTACGCCGGAACCTTTCCAGTGAGTATAGCGTCTATTTCCTCCCGCATCTTCGCGAGCTCATCAGCCGTGGCGCCGCGTGCTTCCGCGAAGGAAATCACATCGTTTTCGCGGATGCGATAGCGCGCCCGGGAGCTCTTCTCCGGGTCTTTGCCCGGCGGCTGCATGGCAGGTAACGTCTTCGCGTACCTGATCCAATACCGGACCGTCTGAGGCTCCTCGCGCAGGACCGCAGCGGTTTCGGTGACTGACAGGTACCCCCTCCTGCTCATGGCTTTACCCCTAATACTCCCCGCTTACTATGGCTTCAACACGCCAATCATAGCATACAAAACTACCACGTGCAATACTGCTATCAGAACATACAAAACTATTGACACAGGGTCACGGTGGGTATATGATGGGGTTGCTAGAGAATCCCTAAGTCCCTTCACAGGAGGAACCCGCTATGTCCACCATGACCGCCACGCGCCCCTGCATCGAAATCCCCTCGAGGTCCCTTCCCGGCGAGGTCCGCCATGTGAGCCTCGATCTCGGCTCCTGCGACTGCCCCGGCTTCATGTTCAACGGCGGCCAGTGCTGGCACATCGACGAGGCGCGCCGGCTCACCGGCCGGGCCGAGCGCATGTGCTCCGTCTGCGGCCTCAACCCGGTCTGGGACGGTTTTTCGCGCTGCGTCTCTTGCGCTGCGCTGCCGGTGGGGCCCATGCCCCTCCCCGTGCCGCGCCCCCAGCAGATCAGCTGCGGCTGGCCCGTGTTTGCCCATTGTTGCGACTGCGGTGCCAGGTACGCCTACAGCGATGACAACCCGCTGTACTGCCGGACTTGCGCATCAGCCACGTCGGGCCAGCACGTCGCATAAGACCGTCTGAGGTAAGGCCGGCTCCGTTTGGTTGAGCCGGCCGGCGGGATAGCTGTACCTGCGAGGAGCAAACGATGCAAGTAGAAACGATCACGCTTGAGGTAGCAGTGGCCAAGGCCGGCGTTGCATACGAGGCCAGACAAGCCGAGGAGAAGGCCCGCAACGAAGCGGCGGAACATGCGCGCTGGGTCAAGCGCAACGACGCCTGGCGCAAGGAACTGGAAGCGCTGCTGACGCCCGATCAGCGCACGCTGCTCGGCATGACCTACGACAGCACGGACGGCGGGGCCTGGGCGGTACTCCGGTTTAAGGGGGAAGTGTTCCATATCACCAACCTTCCGGCCTACCCGGAGTGTGTGCGGATCGTCCGGCATGTCACAGACGTCGACGCGCCCAATTACAGCCGGTACCTGAACCGCGCAAACCTCTACGACGAGGTGCTTGAGCACCTGTACTGGGTCGACAAGGTACAAGGCTGATGGCTGCGATCAGTATCCCGAAGCCCGGGAGCTCCGCGGGCCCGTGCCTCGATGACTGCAAGCATATCGACTGCGCCGAACTGAAGGCGGAAGCAGCGGCGGCCTGCCCGCTCTGCGGGGAGCCGATCGGCTATGGCCGGCTGTTCGTTCAGGATAAGGTCTTCGGCAAAGCTCATGACATCTGCGTAATCGAGCGGCTTGAAGCCGACGCGGGCCGGTAGGTGGCCGGCACTGTGGTCCAACAGTGGATTCTCGACCAGCGCCGCATCACTGCCGAGGCGCGGCGAGCGGGCGGCAGGACCGTCCGTATCCGGCACTCCTGCGACCACTTTTCGTATCCCATAGCCACCGATCCCAAGCTGCGCGACTACACCGGTCAACCGTGCGCGCGCTGCGCACAACAGGCGCTAGAGCGCCGGAAAGGGGCATAGAGGGTGACATACATACGCAAGGGGACGCCGAAAGGATTCGGCGCCATGGACCGGGAAGACGTGGCGCGCATCGCGAGCAAGGGCGGCAAGGCGGCATGGGCCGCGGGAACGGCCCACAAGTTCAGCGCGGATGAGGCGCGCGCGGCCGGCGTCAAGAGTGGTAAGGCAGTCAGCGCTAACCGGGCACACATGGCCGAGATAGGCCGCAAGGGCGGCCGCTCACGCGGCCAGAAGGGCGCGTAGAGAGCTCATGAGAATCCAGATTAAGGGCCCGGGCGGCCGGGTGGTTTTCAATACCGAT
>JAQNCM010000334.1 GCA_029237615.1 Mucilaginibacter sp. | reverse complement strand
AGTCTAAGCGTATCGGCTGTAAAAGGTTTTTCGTTGCCTGTAAAAAGTATTATTCCCCGCCTTCGTCATTTTAGTATTGTGCTGCGGTCGTTGGCTATTGCCGCCCTGATTATTGCGCTGGCAAGACCTCAATCGTCATTAAGCTGGCAAAATACTACCACCGAAGGGATCGATATTATTATTGCATCAGATATTTCAGGTAGTATGCTTGCTGAAGATTTTCAGCCAAATCGCCTGGAAGCCGGTAAAAATATAGCGATAGATTTTATCAAAAACCGTCCGGACGACCGTATTGGGCTGGTAATCTTCAGTGGCGAAGCTTTTACGCAATGCCCGTTAACTATTGATCATGATGTTTTGACCAACCTGTTTCAGGATGTTAAAAATGGAATGATCGATGACGGTACGGCCATTGGTATGGGATTGGCAACAGCAGTAAACAGGCTTAAAGACAGTGAAACAAAAAGCAAGGTAGTGATATTGCTGACTGATGGTTCAAATAATATGGGATCTATACCACCCGTCACCGCTGCCGAAATTGCCAAACAATTTAATGTAAGGGTTTATACAGTAGGGATAGGTACAAAGGGTTATGCACCGTATCCGGTTCAAACGCCATTTGGTATCCAATACCAGCAAATACCAGTGGATGTTGATGAGGGTACGCTTACCAAAATTGCTGATATAACAGGCGGAAAATATTTTAGAGCCACTGATAACAGGACGTTAAAAAATATCTATAACCAGATTGATAAATTAGAAAAGGCAAAGATTGATGTAACTCAATTCCACAAAAAATCAGAGTGTTTTTTGCCATTTGCTTTAATCGCTTTATTCTTTTTATTAACTGAGCTTGTATTAAAAAACACTTTATTTAAAGGAGCCTTAACTTAAAAGATGCTGCGTTTTCAAAATATAGAATTTTTGTGGGGATTAGCTGCTATCCCGGTGTTTGTGCTGCTTTTTATTGCGGTAACGACATGGAAAAAAAAGGCTATTGCCAGGCTGGGGGATAGGCGTATAGTTGACATGATGATACAAGAGGTTTCGTTTTCGAGGCCATGGCTTAAGTTTATCTTGTTTTTAGTGGCTTACGCATTTTTGATCATTGGCATAGCCGATCCGCAGATCGGTTCGAAAATGGAAGAGGAAAAGCGCAAAGCTGCTGATCTGATGATACTGCTTGATGTGTCAAACAGTATGCTCTCGCAGGATATGCCACCGAACCGCCTTGAAAATGCTAAACGGGCCATAGCACAGCTGATCGATAACCTGCATAATGACCGTATAGGCATTATTGTTTTCGCCGGGGAGGCCTATGTGCAATTACCCGTAACCACCGATTATTCGGCAGCCAAATTGTTTTTGAATACCATTAATACCAGTATGGTACCCACCCAGGGAACTGCTATTGGCGCGGCAATTGACCTTGGCATGAAATCATTTGATTTTAAGAATGGAACAGGTAAGTCCATGATAATTATTACCGATGGTGAAAACCATGAAGACGACGCAGTTAAGGCTGCAAAAAATGCTGCCGATAAAGATGTAATGGTAAATGTGGTAGGTATAGGTTCGGCCGATGGTGCACCGATACCTATTTATCAAAACGGAAAACAGGCAGGTTTTCATACTGACAGCGCCGGCAAAACGATTATTAGCAAGCTGAATGAAGATATGTGTAAAGAGATATCGGCAGCAGGAATGGGCACCTATGTAAGGGCTACCAATGCCAACAGCGGGCTAAACATTATAATGGATCAGATTGGAAAAGTTCAAAGGAAAACGGTTGACAGTAAAAGCTTTAAAAACTTTGAGGACCGTTTCCAGTTTTTCCTGGGTTTTGCATTTTTGTTATTAATTGTTGAGTTCTTTATCTCGAACCGGAAAAATTTAAAATTAAACGGTTTGAATTTATTTGAGGCAAAAAAACCATGAAACAATTATTGATCATATTATTGTTTTTGCTGCAGGGTGCCTTGCTTTTTGCACAGCAGGAAAAAAGCTATATAAAAAAAGGCAACGACCTGTATCAGCAACAAAAATTTAAAGAAGCCGAAGCCAATTACCGGAAAGCTGTTGAAAAGAAAAATCAGAACGTTGAAGGGAATTTTAATTTGGGCGATGCACTT
Organism: Mucilaginibacter sp.; assembly: GCA_029237615.1. GTDB lineage: Bacteria > Bacteroidota > Bacteroidia > Sphingobacteriales > Sphingobacteriaceae > Mucilaginibacter. The sequence goes on along the minus strand of JAQNCM010000334.1, from coordinate 3,378 downwards.
TACAAGCAAAAGAAATTCACCGATGCCGGTGACCAGTTTAATAAATTAGGAGCTTCCGCCAATAACAACAAGCCGGTGGCTTCTGCGGCTTATTATAATTTGGGCAATACCATGCTGGAAAATAAAAAGCTGGAAGAAAGTATTGCCGCGTATAAAAAGTCGTTGCTCAATAACCCTAAAGATGATCAGGCACGGTATAACCTGGCCTACGCACAGGAAAAGCTGAAACAACAGCAGCAGCAGAACAAGGACAATAAAGACAATAAGGATAACAAGAACCAGGACAACAAGAAGCAAGACGATAAGAACAAAGACAATAAGAATAAAGACAATAAGAATAAAGACAACAAGAACCAGGATAATAAGAATCAAGACAAACAGAATCAAGATAAAAAAGATCAGCAGCAACCAGACAAAGTATCAAAACAGGACGCGGAACGGATGCTGGATGCGATGAATAATGATGAGAAGCAAACCCAGGAAAAGCTGAAAAATAAAAAATTAAAAGGTACTAAAATGCAGATCCAGAAGGATTGGTGATGGGGTAAGTGAGCGGTTGATTTGGTCGGTTAAGTTGAATAGTTAAAAACGCAACACAAAATGACACCCTGATCAATCGACTTGCCGAACTAAAGAACAATGAACAAAAGGTATTATATATTAACGTTTTTGCTGCTTTGTACAAACATTTTATTTGCTGACGGTATAAAATTTACCGTCTCGGCAAGTAAAACAGAGGTGGGTACAGGGGAACAATTCGAAATTAGTTTTTCGGTGAATGCCAATGCAGATGGATTTACGCCGCCAGGCTTCGGAAACTTACAGGTATTATCCGGTCCCAATGTATCAACCAGTATGGAGTCCATTAATGGAAACACATCTGTAAGTAATTCCTATAGCTTTATATTGATGGCTGTAAAAGAAGGTGAGGTTACCATCGGTCCGGCCACCATAGTGGTTAATGGCCGCAGACTTACCACCAATCCCATTAAAATCAAAGTGGTAAAGGGGCGGCCTGTTCCGCAGAATGCCGGCGGCCAAAACGCGCCCGATGCCACAATTATGGAAGGTAACCCGGCAAACCTTGCTAAGTCATTATTTATAAAGGCTGTTGTAGACAAAACCAATGTGTACCAGGGCGAGCAGCTAATTGTTAATTACAGGCTATACACCCGTGTAGGGATTGAGCAAAGCCAGGTAGATAAACTACCCGACTTAAATGGTTTTTACAGCGAAGATGTCAAACAACAGCAGCAACAGGTTCAATGGCGTGTAGAAATTTATAAAGGCCAGAAATACAATGTTACGGATATCAAAAAAACCATTTTATTCCCCGAACATTCCGGAAATTTAATCATCGATCCGTTAGGGTTTACTTTTTTGGTGAGGGTGCCGGCACCTGCACATGATATTATGGATCAATTTTTTGGCTCCTTTAAAGAAGAAAAATACAAAGTTAAAAGCACGCTGGTAACCATCCATGTGCGGCCGCTGCCGGATGCTGGCAAGCCTGCCGGTTTTACCGGGGCGGTTGGTAAATTTAATATCCAGGCCTCAACTGATAAAACTGAGCTAAAGGCCAATGACGCCTTAAATTACAAAGTTAAAATTACGGGCTCAGGCAACATAAAATTGTTTGTACCCCTGAAAATCAATGTCCCGGCTGATTTCGAAAAATACGATCCTAAAGTTATCGATACGGTTACAGAGAATGATAACGGTGCCACCGGCAGCAGGATTTATAATTACCTGTTAATCCCGCGGCACCAGGGCGATTATACCATCGACCCCTATGTATTTTCCTATTTTAATCCATCAACCGGCAGATATGTGAGTTTAACAACCAAAGCATTTCATATTAAAGTTAATAAAGGCGCCAATGAACGCAATGTTACCGCCTTCCCGGATGCAGATAAACAGGATGTGAAATTGCTGGAAAAAGACATCAGGTATATCAAAACAGATGATAGCGGATTAAGTATACAGAGTGGTCATTTTTTCGGTTCACCGGGATATTATTTGTTGATGGCTTTTGGTCCGCTGATGTGTTTTGCAGCTTTTACCTACCGTAATAAAATGCGGAGGGAAAACAGCGATATGGTTAAAGTAAAAAGCAAGCGAGCAGGTAAACTGGCAGCCAGGCACCTGGCCAGCGCGCAAAAGCAGCTGCTTGCAAAGAACACCAACGCGTTTTATGAAGACGTATTTAAAGGGCTGTATGGCTACCTAAGCGATAAGCTGAATATTTTATATGCAAACTTGAACAGGGAAACTATTGCCTTGGCGTTGAGAGCCCGGTCGGTTGATGAACAGCTGATCAGCCAGCTGCTGGATACACTTGATTTATGCGAAATGGCCCGTTATGCACCGGTAACCCATATATCGCAGCAGGAAGTATTTGAAAAAGCCAGTGGTATTATAAATGATATTGAAAGTAAAATTTAATATGTTGAAACGGGCAATCTATCTTTTTATAGCACTGGTTTTACCATTATTGTCATTTGGTAATGACGATACCCATAAGCTTTTTGTAAAAGGTAATGATTATTATGCAAAAGCACAGTATAAAGAAGCCCTGAATACTTACCATAAGATTCTGGATGAGGGTTATCAGTCGTCGGTGGTGTATTTTAATATGGGAAATGCAAATTATAAACTGGATGATATTCCTTCGGCCCTGCTGTATTATGAAAAGGCGCGTAAGCTTAACCCCGGTGACGATGATATCAACTTTAATATCCGCTTCGCCAATTTAAAAACGACCGATAAAATTGATGCCGTGCCAGAGTTTTTCCTTGCCAGGTGGTGGCGGACATTTATTTTAAGCTTTTCGATTGAAACGTTATCCATATTAAGCATTGTACTGATGCTCGTTGGCTCGGCGCTGCTTATCCTGTACTTTTTTGCAGACGCTGTTTTAGTAAAAAAAGCGTCCTTTTATGCTGCAATAAGTTTGTTTTTTTTAGGGCTGCTGACCGTTTTTGTAGCGGGCAGGCAGTTGAATTATTTTGAAGATCACCGGGAGGCGATTGTTTTCAGCAGTTCCGTCAACGTAAAAAGTGGCCCCGGCGAACGGTTGAACACGTTGTTTATAATACACGAGGGAACCAAAGTAAATGCTCTGGAAACCAGTAATGGATGGGAAAAGGTAAGGCTTGCCAATGGCAATGAGGGCTGGATAAAGGCTACTGATGTGAGGGAGATATAAAGATTTTAATTTGAAGATTTGAAGATTTGAAAATTTGTCAATTTGAAAATCAGGAAACGTGAACCCATCTTCAAATTTTCAAATTGCTTCCCCTATTTTTTAAGCTGTAATGTCTACCGGTTATAAATTTCACGGTCCGGATCACGAATAGCCGCTGCACACTTGCCAGC
>JAQNCM010000321.1 GCA_029237615.1 Mucilaginibacter sp. | reverse complement strand
GTTCAGCGTCATTAAAACAATCATGGGCCCGCCAATAAGCAGCAAAATATAAACTACTATTGCGGGTACGCTATAATTAAAGGCGGCCAACGCATTTTTACTGAAGCCGTTAACGGCGTCCTTATAATTTTTATACATCCGGCAACTAATCATACCATTCGCCAGCAAAACTTCACCATTATAGGATGAAGCTTTTACAAGCCTCATGATCTCTGCATCTTCAACTACTTTGTCTTTTGCCAATTCATGCCAATTATTTTCTCGGTAAATGGGTGCATCAAAAAGCATAAATTGCCCGCATGCGGTTGCGACAGCAGCACTTTTGGTTAAAAACACAAGCCGGACCGGCAACAAATTCAGCAGTAAAAAATGCAATAACGGGACCGTTACTTTTTCGCCAAACGTTTGCATAACCTGGTTGGTAAATAAGCTTAATAAACCAAGCTTATTAATCCTCATGCGGTGAACAGCACTATTGATCAGATTTTTATGTACAACGTCATCTGCATCTAAAAATAAAAGATAACTTCCCTTAGCTTTTTTTGCCAACTGGTGGCAGGCATAATTTTTCCCCAGCCATTCCCCGGGCAATTTACCACCTTTAATAACGCTAAAAAACGGATGACTATCTGCAAAAGCCGAGCAAATTTCATAGGTCCGGTCGGTTGAGTTATCGTCATAAATAATAACTTCATAGTTTTTATAATCCTGCTGGTGGATAGACGTTAATAAAAGCGATATGTTTCCCGCCTCGTTTCTGGCTGGAATGAGTATGGAAACCAGGTCGTTATAGGATTTGGCCACCCTGGTTAGCTTTGGATTGGATACGAAATTAAAAACCGTTACCGAGAAACGCAGTACAATAAAAAACAGGGTAACTGATATAACAATTAGCATCTTTATACTGAATAAATATGATCAACAATTGTTTTAGTTGCCCCGGTGTGTTCTTTTACATAGTCTTTGATCTTTATACTTACAGCGGTATAAAACGGTTCGTTATTAATTAATTTACCGGTGATTGATGTTAATTCATCGGCATTACTGATGCTAAAACCTGCTTCCAAATTAATAAGATCTTTTGCCTCTTTAAATTTGTCGTAATTAGTACCAAAAATGACGGGTAAACCAAACGCTGCTGCCTCCAGGGTATTATGGATACCGGCGCCAAAGCCGCCGCCGATATAAGCGATATCGCCATATTGATACAATGAGGATAACATGCCTATGTTGTCGATGATGAAAGTTTGAGTTGTGAGTTGTGAGTTGTGAGTTGTGAGTTGCGAATAACGAATAGCTGAATCAGGTGGTAACATATCCAATAGCTGCTTTATCTTCTCCTCACTGATTTCATGCGGTGCAATGATAAATTTCAAATCGGCATATTCAGTAACCAATGCTGCAATGAGCTTTTCGTCCTGGGGCCAGGTGCTGCCGGCGATAAATACTTTATGGCCGTTTTTAAAATCACTAACGGCAGGTATATCTTTAGGTTGCAGGGCATTGGCCCACACCCTGTCAAAACGGGTATCTCCGCTAACAATTACATTGCTGATACCCAATCCATGCAACAGTTGTTCGGATGCTGCATCCTGGACAAAAAAATACTTTACCAATCTTAAAATCTTTCGGTGGAGGCCTCCATACCATTTAAAAAACACCTGTCCCGGTCTGAATATTCCTGAAACAACATAAATTGGAATGCCTTTGCGATGCGTTTCGTTAAAAAAATGATACCAGTATTCGTATTTTGTAAAAACCGCAAATTTGGGATTGATGACATTAATAAAAGCACGGGCATTGGCGGCGGTATCTAACGGGAGATAATATACAGCATCTGCCAGCGGCGTATTTTTCCTCACCTCGAATCCGGAAGGGGAAAAAAAAGTTATAACTATTTTGTTATCAGGATACAGCTGCTTTAATCGCTCTAAAACGGGGCGGCCCTGTTCAAATTCACCAAGTGATGCAAAGTGAAACCAAATACTATCGGTAAAATGTATAAATTGGCAATTTTTACGCCCCTTGATCCAAAGTTTTGCTTTTTTATTGAAAAATGAAACGAGGTAAATTACAATGAAATATAATCGTATTCCAATATTATATGGTAACAGCATTTTAATTTTGATTTATTAACTTCGCGGGATAAAGGTAATCACAATAAAAATAAGCTGTGTAATAGCAACCGATATGGGTGTTATAAAAAAAATAACAAAAGATAACAAACAAAAGTAGACTCATACGTTTAAAAATTAAAAAAATTAACGAATAATATTTATGAAAATTGCGGTTGTAGGAACAGGATATGTAGGCCTTGTTACCGGTACATGTTTAGCAGAAACCGGGAACCAGGTTACCTGTGTTGATATAAACGAAAAAAAGGTAAAAATGATGCAGGATGGGAAATTACCCATATATGAACCCGGCCTCGAATTACTTTTTGACAGAAATATTCATCAAAAACGATTACACTTTACCACAGACCTGGCTGAGGCAATTGCAGAGGCAAAAATAATATTCCTTGCGTTGCCAACCCCTCCGGGTGGCGATGGATCAGCCGACCTCAGTTACGTATTGGGAGCCGCAAAAGACATAGCTAAACTTATTACAGATTATAAGGTAATTGTTACCAAGTCAACCGTGCCAGTGGGTACGGCCGATAAAGTAACAGCAGTTATGCATGCGCATACAAATATTCCATTTGCCGTAGTATCAAACCCTGAATTTTTACGTGAAGGCGTAGCTGTTGAAGACTTTATGAAGCCAGACCGTGTGGTTGTCGGAACCATGGACGACAGAGCCCGTAAGCTGATGGGCGAGTTATACGGCCCATATGTACGCCAGGGTAACCCGGTTATTTTTATGGATGAAAGATCATCAGAGTTAACAAAATATGCTGCAAACTCGTTTCTCGCTACAAAAATCTCGTTCATGAATGAGATCGCCAATTTGTGCGAATTGGTGGGAGCAGATGTTGATATGGTGCGCCGCGGGATAGGCGCTGATGAACGTATCGGAAAACGCTTTTTGTTTTCGGGCATCGGATATGGTGGCAGCTGCTTTCCAAAAGATGTGCAGGCACTTGCAAAATCAGCCGAAGAAAATAAATACGATTTTAAGATCCTGAATTCGGTAATGGAAGTTAACGAAATTCAAAAACGGGTATTGGTTGAGAAAGTGAAGAAATACTTTAAAGGAGATTTAAAAGGCAAGAAATTTGCGTTGTGGGGGCTTGCTTTTAAACCCGAAACTGACGACATACGTGAAGCTCCGTCATTATATATTATTGAAGACCTTGTAAAAGAAGGGGCAACAGTTACTGCATTTGACCCGGAAGCGATGAATAATGTAAAACAATTAATTGGCGACAAAATTAAATATGCTGAAGACCAGTATGAGGCATTGATAGATGCGGATGCATTACTGATACTTACAGAATGGTCTGTTTTCAGAACTCCGGAATTTGACAAAATGGAGTCGACCTTAAAGAGTAAAGTAATATTTGACGGCCGTAACTTGTACGACCTGGACAAAATGATAGATTGCGGTTATTACTATAACAGTATAGGAAGGAAGCTCGTTGACTAATGAAAGCACGTAAAAGAATATTAATAACCGGGGCTGCCGGCTTTTTAGGTTCACATTTATGTGACAGGTTTATAAAGGAAGATTTCCATGTAATTGGCATGGACAACCTTATAACCGGAGATCTGCGAAATATTGAGCATTTGTTTAAACTCGAAAATTTCGAGTTTTACAATCATGATGTTTCCAAATTTGTATATGTCCCGGGAGATCTGCACTACATACTGCATTTTGCCTCTCCGGCCAGCCCGATTGATTACCTGAAAATACCTATCCAAACATTAAAGGTAGGCTCGCTTGGAACACATAATTTATTAGGTTTAGCAAGATCAAAAAAAGCCAGGATGCTGATAGCATCAACATCCGAAGTTTATGGCGATCCGAATGTAAACCCACAACCAGAGGAGTATTGGGGAAATGTTAATCCGGTAGGTCCCCGTGGGGTT
>JAQNCM010000319.1 GCA_029237615.1 Mucilaginibacter sp. | reverse complement strand
CAACTACAGGTCTGGTAAAAAGTGTTTTATTTTAATGGAAAAGGCGGTAAAAGATCTTGACGAGAAAATAAGGAACGTTGTAAATTTAATATCCAATTATACTATCAATGCATTTAAGTAAGTAGGTTTTGTGCTTCATTTTATCTTCAAAGCCTGTATTATTTTCTCCGCATCAAAATCCCTGTCAACTGATGGAAGATAGATCTCAAATGCCTCCGCCTGTAATTTTTTAGCGTATTGTTCATTAAAAAAATACTTACCATCTTTTATCACATAATTTAAAATAAAAAAGCGGTAGGCCTCCTTTAAAAAACGGATCTCGTCAGCAGTTATGGGGTTTACTTTGTGATATTCCTTTAAAAACAGGATAAATCTATCTTCCATCATCGTACTGATCACATAGCTAAATACGGTTCTGTCGCCCCTGTCAGAAACTACGCGGCTAAAAAAGTAAAAATCAAGTATCCGGTAACTCATCCTGAACCAGTCGTAATCCCAGCGGGAATAAAGTTCAAGTTCCGGAGTGACAGAAAAATTGCCAATATTCCAGTCGATAAATACCGGTATGATCTCAAAGGAACTCATGTTATACTTTGAGCGGTTTTTGAGAAACAGGTCGCAATGATATTTTAAAAAATCAACCTGCATTGCCGATCCAAATCTTTTTTCATTTATCTCCAATTGGTGCTGTAATGCAAAAATATCTGTTCGTAAAGTTTTGGATGATTTTGGCAATACGTTTTTTACCCTTGAACAAGCCTTATGAAACTTGCCTACTTGTTGGCCCAGCTTACGGATATGATTTTCTTCCAGCCGTCTTGGTAAACGTTCAAGGATACGGGTTGGATTATAGAATACCACCCATGCATCGGTTTTACCATGCTTATACCGGTAAATATATACCCTGTTGTTTTTTAATAAGGATTTTGCCAGCAGGTTTTCAAAAGGATACAGCAGGTTGTTAGACAAACTATGGATAATACGGTGATCCTCCTTAAAATATTCAAACTTGCCAAAGTACGAAAGCTTGGCAATAATGATATCATCATCATGAAACGTAATGCGAAATACGTGGTTTGTTGACACCATTGCACTGATGTCTTCAATTTCCCTTATCGATTTTGATGCATCATACCCTTCCCATGCTTTTTTTATTATCATCGTATGATCCAGCTTGACCGGACCTTTTGTTTGAACCGGAACCGGGGACTCAAGCTCAATTATGTTTTTAGTACTCATTATGTCAGAACCGGGATTAACCGGATTTATTTCCGTTCTATATTATTTCAAAATACCTTTTCAATTCCCAATCGGTAACACTTTTGGCAAACTGCCTGCATTCCCATAAACGGGTTTGTGTAAAGTGATCAACAAAGGCTTCGCCAAATAACTCTTTTGCAACAGTTGAGTCCCTCATGATGTTTGAAGCTTCGTACAAATTGGGAGATAAGCTGCCGTTTCTTTTATCGTGATAGCCGTTGCCTGTGGTTGCAGGGATGGTTAAGGGCAACTTGTTTTTTATTCCGTATAAGCCGGACGCAAGGGCAGCCGCCATGGCGAGGTACGGATTGGTATCTGAGCCGGGAATTCTTGTTTCAAGCCGGGTATAGTTTTCAGATGTATGTATTACCCTTAATGCGGTGGTGCGGTTATCAACTCCCCAGGTTACGGTTGTTGGCGCCCAGGCACCTTCAACCAAACGTTTATAGCTGTTTATGGTTGGCGCATACATCGGCAAAATATGCGGTAGACAGTGTAACTGCCCGGCCAAATAATGCTTATGCAGATCACTCATATGGAATTCGTCATCAGCACTGAAAAATAGGTTTTTAGCCTGATCTTTTGTCCATAAGCTTTGGTGGATATGCCCGCTGCAACCGGGCAGGCTTTCGTTCCATTTGGCCATAAAAGAAGCCATAATGCCATGTTTATAAGCGATTTCCTTGACAGCGGTTTTAAACAATACGGCTTTATCGGCTGCTGCTAAAACTTCATCATGCAATATGGCAGCTTCGTATACACCGGGACCTGTTTCCGTATGCAATCCTTCCAATGGTACGTTAAACTTTAATAAAAGATCAAACAGCTCATTATAAAAGTTACTTTCCTGCGATGTGCGTAAAATAGAATAACCAAACATCCCGGGTGTAAAACTCTGCAGGTCTGTAAAGCTTTTATCTTTTAACGTCTGGGGTGTTTCATTAAAATTAAACCATTCAAACTCCTGTGAGAACTCGGCATGGTAGCCCATTTCATTACATTGCTTAGCAATCCGCTTTAACAGGCTGCGGCCGCAGGCCGGCAAGTCATTGCCATCCGGTTTACTGAAATCGCCTAAAAAAAATGGAATATTTTCATCCCAGGGGATGGTGCGAAAAGTTGAAAGGTCAATGCGGCACAATTGGTCGGGATAGCCGGTATGCCAGCCAGTCAGCTTTACATTATCGTAACAGGCATCGCTGCTGTCCCATCCAAAAACAACATCGCAAAAGCCGTAACCTCCCTCCAATCCATCTATAAATTTTTTTATATGAATTACTTTGCCTCTCAAAACGCCGTCAATATCAGCAAAGGCAAATTTTATTTTTTGTATGTTATTTTCTTTAAGATAGGTTATAATTTGATCTTCATTCATAAGAGAGAGAATAATTTTCGTTGGCAAGTTAAGCAAGATATATGTAATGCTTAAAAAAAATCGATATGCACCTATACGCGGCAAGTATTACCTTTGTTTGAGCAATACTGTAATATTATGCGCAAGGCCGGTAGTTATTTGTTTGTTTACGGGACATTGTTAGATCAGGAAAATGAATTTTCTGTTTATCTGGCTCAAAACTGCAGCTTTTACGCCAAAGGGAGATTTAAAGGGGCGCTTTTTGACGCCGGAGCATACCCAGCTGCTATTTTTCTTTCTGATAGTTCAGGTTATGTATATGGAAAAATCTTCATTATCAATACGCCCAATGAAGTATTAAAACAACTGGACGATTACGAAGGCTATGGAACTGACCAGGAACAGCCCAATTTATTTATAAGGAAGCGAATAAATATTGAGACAGCTAAAAATTTAATACCATGCTGGGTGTATTTGTACAATTTACCTGTTGACGGGTTGCTTCCCATAACGTCGGGCAATTATTTTATCAAAAATTTATAACAAAAAAATCCCCTGATCTTTCAACCAGGGGACCCAATCATATTCAATTTAGTTAGTTAGGAATTTAAACTTTAGCCGATTTTACGGTTTTAATAATAACAGCAGCAACCTTGTACGGATCAGCAGCTGAATTTGGACGACGGTCTTCAAGATAACCTTTCCAGCCTTTTTGTACAGTGTATAAAGGAATACGGATTGAAGCACCACGGTCAGACACACCATAGCTGTAATCATTAATTGAAGCCGTTTCGTGTTTGCCTGTTAAACGAAGGTCGTTATCAGCACCGTATACAGCAATACATTCAGCAATTGCCGGACGGAAAGCTTCACAAATCTTGTCGTAAATATCTTTGCTGCCGCAAGTTCTTAAAGTAGTGTTTGAGAAGTTAGCATGCATACCTGAACCATTCCAGTCTAAAGTACCCAATGGTTTGCAATGCCAGTTAATGGAAACTCCGTGAGCTTCTCCAACTCTTTCCAGTAAATAACGTGCAACCCAAATCTGGTCACCTGCTTCTTTAGCGCCTTTTGCGAATATCTGGAATTCCCATTGTCCGGCAGCAACTTCAGCGTTGATACCTTCAACGTTTAAGCCTGCTTCTAAACAAAGGTCTAAATGTTCTTCAACAATATCTCTTCCGAAAGCATTATTTGCACCTACAGAACAGTAGTAAGGGCCCTGCGGACCCGGGTAACCGCCAGCAGGGAAACCAAGGGGTTTGTTTGTTTCAGTATCCCATAAAAAGTATTCCTGCTCAAATCCGAACCAAAAATCGTTATCATCATCCTGGATGGTAGCGCGGCCATTTGACACGTGTGGCGTACCGGTTGAATCAAGCACTTCGCACATTACCAGGTAAGCGTCAATCCTTCCCGGATCTTTACAAATAAACACCGGTTTTAAAACGCAATCAGAAGAACCACCCGGCGCCTGCTCGGTAGATGAACCGTCAAAGCTCCAATTCGGACAATCTTCTAGTTTACCACTGAAATCTTTTTCAATTTTTGTTTTGCTGCGCAGGCTTTGTGTGGGTTTGTAGCCATCAAGCCAAATGTACTCGAGTTTAGTTGCCATCGTTTAATGATTTTATAAAATAGGGTTGAAATCGTTTTT
>JAQNCM010000332.1 GCA_029237615.1 Mucilaginibacter sp. | reverse complement strand
TAGCTCTTTTTGTTTTAGCCTGCGGGCTGGCTACATTAGAAACCGTGGCACACCCATTTGTGGCATCCCTCGGCGACCAGCGCACCAGCGATCAGCGTATTAATTTCTCACAGGCATTTAATGGTTTTGGAGGCGTTATCGGTCCGCTTATTGGCAGTTATTTCATTTTAAAAGCAGGGCAGGAACACTCTAACGACCTGGTATATGTAAAGTATTTATACATTGTAATAGGTGCCGTTATTGCATTGATAGGCGTGGCTTTTGTCTTCGTAAAAGTACCCGAACTAAGCGATCCACATATTGTTGCGACCGATTCTTATGCAGTGGCAGGAATGGATCATGTAGATAAAAAGCTTTTTCGGCGTAAGCATTTTGTGTTTGCGGTAATAGCACAATTATTTAATGTAGCAGCGCAGGGTGGTACGTGGGCCTATTTCATTAATTATGGGCATGATGTAATGCACTTAAGCGATGAAAAAGCGGGGTATTTTTTTTCTTTAAGCATGATCATGATGGTTGTGGGCCGCTCTGCCGGTACCGTGCTGATGCGTTACATCGCGCCTAATAAACTGCTTGCCACGTTTGCCCTGTGCAATATTATAATGTGTATAATAGTGGCCCAGGGTTTTGGTTGGGTGTCGTTTATTGCACTGCTGTTTATCAACTTCTTTTTCAGTATTATGTTCCCAACCATATTTAGCCTGGGCTTAAAGAATATGGGCAAACAAACCCAGCAGGCTTCCTCCTTTATTGTTATAGGAGTTGTAGGTGGTGGTATCTTCCCGCCCTTGATGGGACTTATAGCTAACCATAGCGTAGCCCATGCTTATTATTTGCCAATTATTTGTTATGCGGTGATATTTGCATTCGGGCATAGCTATAATAAACTTAATAAGAATCCGGCGTACTAATAAAATAAAATGCTACTTTAACAGTTAGATAAATCGATTTAATGGTATTTTAATAGCAGTCATCTTACATATATTATTTTATATTTGATTTTATAAAAACAGCACGTGAAAAAACTTTCGATAGTAGATATAGCCAACCATCTCAACGTTTCAAAAACTACTGTTTCTTTTATCCTGAACGGACGTGCACAGGAAAAAAGAATAGGTAAGGAACTGGTAGAGCGTGTTCAGAAATTTGTTGATGAGGTGGGGTATAAACCTAACTCACTGGCCAAAAGTTTACGTACAGGTAAGTCGAACATCATCGGGCTGATGGTTGAGGATATTTCCAACCCGTTTTTTTCCGCTATCGCCAGGCTTATTGAGGATAGGGCATATAAAAACGGTTATAAAATAATTTACTGCAGTACTGATAACGACACCCGTAAAACCCGGGAACTGATCAGCATGTTTCGCGACCGGCATGTAGACGGATATATAATTGCCCCGCCCGAGGGTATTGAGGATGATATCAGCTCGTTGCTAAAGGACGGGATGCCGGTGGTGCTTTTTGACAGGCATTTGCCTAATGTAAGTACCGATTTTGTAGAAATAGATAATTTGTTCAGCACTTACAACGCAACAAAACACCTTATTCAGCAGGGGTATAAGGATATCGCTTTTATCACATTCGCTTCGGGGCAAACGCAAATGCAGGCGCGCTTGCAGGGCTATCATAACGCTTTACACGAAAGCGGATATAAGCCGGTTGTGCTGGAGATTGTATTTAACCAAAACGAAGATATGATCATAGGCCCGCTTACTACTTTTCTCAAAAAGAATAAAAACCTTGACGCCGTTTTTTTTGGTACCAATCATGTGGGTACCTGTGGCCTGAAAGTGATCAATAGCCTTGGTATAAAAGTACCCTCAGACCTGGCGTTGGTATCGTTTGATGATTATGATGTATTTAAGCTTTTTTCACCGCCTGTTACCGCTATTGCACAGCCAATTGAAGCCATTGCGGATAGCGTTATTACAGTGTTGCTAAATAAATTAAATACCTCATCCCAGCACATCAGCTCACAATCCATTATCCTGAAAACCGACTTTAATATAAGAGGTTCTTCAAAAATCACGTGTATCTGATATTAAGTTAATAGCTTACTATAATTAATTATTGTAAGCCTTAACCTGTATTTTATAACCTTTATTCAGCAGCTTGGGGTCAATCTCCACCTCAAGCGTTTTAATTTCACCCTGCATTAAAGAAAAATATCCGTCGTTATATAAAGCCGGCAGCAACTGCGCTCCTGCATTATTTAGTAACTGCGCCCTGATGCCAAAAGCAGCTGTAGTTTTGGACTTATTTAAAATAACGTATTTAAGTAATTTATTAACGCCGTTTTTTGCTATAGATATCACCGGCCGGCTTACGGATAAATTTAAACCAACAGAAGGCATTTTACCTAAGTCGGTATAGTCTGAATAAGTATTTCCTATCCAGTAAAAGTTTTCAGATAACAGCTTGTTCCTGGCATCAAACAGTTTTAGTTTTAAGAAATGAACCTGGGATAATTTTGGCAGATCAGCGCTTTTTTCAAATGCTTTAAAAACCTCCGTTGCTGATGTGGCGTTCGCATTTACTTGTTTTTTGAGCGAATATTCCGGCACAATTTGGCCGTCCATGTTGTAAACAGCTGCTTCGGCAGTTAGTCCGGTTACGTTATAAGGCTTATTGTTTATAATTTTAACAGAATTGGTAGCTGGGTTCCATTGTATATGGACAGGCTCGCAAGCCGTTTTAGCACCAAAGTATGCGCCTGTAAGGTCATAATAGTAATCATAAGTTTGCCATATCATGGATGGATAGGCCGATTGGCTCATCCATATCAGCATACCGGAAGCGTCTTTCCACATGTGGTCGTTCCAGGATTCGTACATGGCTTTCATGGTTTCTACATTTAGCATTTGGGCTTTTTTGCAAAAGTCTGCTAACGAGGTAGCCTTACCGTAGCTGTTATTTATCGTGTTGATGTATTTAACCGGGTCGGATCCGCCGCCCAGAGCGCCGTCTGTGCTAAAATAGTGGCGGGCCCACATATTCGTTTTGCTGTTAACAGCCTCTGTTGTTGGAGCCACCCAGTAATCGGCAGGCATAAATTTTTTAAAGCTTTCTATGTTCACAAAGGTAGCCGTACCCAGCTCGCTACGCATACCGTATGAATCTTTAGAGAACAGATAGCCATTATGCGGATCGGTAAAATATGTTTTAGGATCGGTATTGCTCCAAAGCCCGCTGCCCGATAAAACCCTGCTGCCGCCATGAATAGAAAAGTTTGGATTAGTTTCGCCCGCGTTTGATCTCGCAAAGTACAACCTATCCTCCCCGTCGTTATCCTTAACAGCGCTTTTAATTACATTGTTCAGCGGTCCATTTGGATTACCACCCGGTACGCCTTCGTTAGCGCCGCACCATATTATCACAGACGGATGGTCTCTTAGTTTTTTAACTTTTTCGATTGCGTTGCTCTTAAATATCCCCAGGCTATCAATCTGCCCGAAATTATTCAGCCAGAAATCGTCCCAAACCATCATGCCATATTTATCGCAGTAACTATAAAAAGCTTCATCGGTAACCTCACCGGTCCAGTTCCTGATGATATTAAAGTTCATTTCCTTATGAAACCTGATGCGGGTATCATAATCTTTACCGCGGGCTTTCAGCATATAATCGCTCATGCCCCAATTGCCGCCTTTTAATAATATCGGCACATCATTAACATAAACGCGTAACGGCCCGTTGAGCGAGGTAGTATCGGCAGTGATTTTTCTTATCCCAAATGTTTTGGTAACCACATCAGACGGTGTTAAGCCATTAACATCAAAACGGACGGTACAGGTATATAAATTTTGCGTTCCATCGGCTTTGCCGCCATAGCCGTTTGGCCACCACAGCTTGGGGTTTTTAATATGCAACTGCGAAAATTGCTTCCAATCGTAATTTACTGTTTGGCTGCTGTTAGCATTTAAGGTAAGTGTTGGGCCGGCAACAGTAATATTACCGGGGTTAACGGTAAACTTAACGATGCCGCTCACTGCCGACGGTGATGTGTTATTGAGCTTAACGTTGACAGTTAAATCTGCTGCGCTTTTATCGGGCATACTGGTGTAAATCCACGGGTCTTCAACCGATACCGGCCCTTTTGCAATAATGCTAACTGTATCGGTAATACCGCTGTTTAAACCCGGAACGGCGGGCATCCAGTCCCAACTGCCACTGCTTATGTAAGTAGGGCTTTCCCAGTTGGCTAAGGGATGATTATGGTCAGGGTCATTTCGGGGAGGTACAACCAGTACTAAAATAACGTTTGCGCTTGTTTTATTCAGCAAGGAAGTAATATCATACAATCCTCTTTCTACCACACCTTTAATAGTGCCAATGTGGTTCCCGTTTAAATAGATCTCGCCACGTTTATGGATGCCGTTAAAGTTGAGCCAGATCCTTTTGCCGGGTGCAAAGCTTTTAGCAGAAAATTCTGTACGGTACCAAAACGGGCGGTTGTATTTTGCTTTATCAACCTTATAAATATTCTCGGCATAATCAGGGTTGCTTTCTTTGCCGGCCTTTACGTAAGCGTAAAATACAGTGCCCGGTACTACCGCGTTGATCCAGCTGTTTGTATTTAAGCCGGGTGTTGACAGTTGTTTTATGTTGAGGGTGGTTTCGTCCTGCGGATGCAGCTTCCATTTCAATACGATGTTTTGTGCGTTCGACAGGTTTTGAAAAAACAATAGATAGATTATTACCAGGCTAAAAATTCGTTTCATAAAGCTTAAAATGTTTCCGGCCGCAATTTAAAAAATAATTTGCTAAAACGATTTACTTAATTTAGATTTACTTAACAATTATCACCTAATAACAACAATTATGAAAACAAAATTACTTGCCGGTACGGTCGTACTGTGCCTGGTTGTGGCTATAAGCTGCAGCAAAAAAGACATTAACACCAGCCAATCCGATACCGGCGGTTCGTCAACTATCGGGCGGGCAGCGAGTCCGCCGGCCAGTTACGCTACTTTTCAAATCACCAATGTATTTAGCGGTAAGCTTTTAGAGGTGCGTGGCGATTCCACTTTGATGCATGCGCAAAGCAATCCTGCCAACGTGCAGCAAAATG
>JAQNCM010000242.1 GCA_029237615.1 Mucilaginibacter sp. | reverse complement strand
CGATTACCAGGTGGTGCTGGTAAAAGAAGCACAGGATATGAAATGGGGGAGCGACGACGCAGATAAAAAAGGCATTAACCCCTTGTTGAATTACCTGGAGAATCCATTGCCAAGCACGATACTGGTTTTTTGTTATAAGTATGGCAAATTCGACAAACGTAAAAAAACATATAAAGCCATTGAAAAAAATGGGATCATTTTTGAATCGGCCACTTTGTATGATAGCAAAATTCCGGCATGGATAGAAGGTTTTATTACTGAAAAAGGGTATAAAATAAATCAGCAGGCGTTATTGATGCTGGCAGAATATTTGGGCAATGATCTGTCGAAAATTGCAAACGAGCTGGAAAAACTAATGCTCAACGTATCGGCAGGGCAGGAGATCACACTGAAACATATCCAGGACAATATTGGTATCAGTAAGGAATATAATGTTTTTGAGCTGCAAACCGCGCTGGGGAAAAAAGATGCCCTTAAAGCAAACCAGATCATTAATTATTTTGAAGCCAATCCCAAGGCCAATCCCATTGTGCTGGTATTGGGAAACCTGAACAACTTTTTTAGTAAGGTGCTGATCTATCACTATGTTAAGGACAAATCCCAGCAAAACCTTGCCCGTGAATTAGGTATCAGCCCTTATTTTGTAAAGGACTATGAACAGGCGGCCCGCAGCTATAATTATGGTAAAACAATGCAAATAATAAGCTACCTGCGCGAATATGATCTTAAAAGCAAGGGCGTTGATTCAATGACGGACCATGGCGGATTAATGAAGGAACTGGTATTTAAAATTCTGCATTGACGACAATAGCCGGAGATTAGTTAGTTTGAAACTAATCTCCGGCTATTGCAAATGCACTTCAGCTTACCTCTTCAAATTTATCAATCCCAACTTTAATTCTATCATCAGACATGCCTTCCATTTCAAATAGCAGGGTTACTTTTCCGTCTTTTCCTTCAATAGTGATAGTGACATCTCTATCCTCTCCCTGGTCATTACTAACGGTGGCTTTGATTATTGTTTTTCCTTCCTTAAAAGGCGTTTTCCAGTCGCAGGTTTCAGATTTTATAGCACCGGTCATTTTATGCTCGTTATTCACTGAAATTTGCAGTTCTGCTTTGTTGATTTCAATTTTGGCAGTTTCATCATCTGTTTTTTTTACGGCACCTGTGGCATCAAGGTGCTCAGTCTTTGAGGATGTTAAAACTACTTTTTTATCGCATTGTGCGTAGCTCATTGTTATTCCTGCCATTAGCAGGGCAAGGATCACTGTAATTGTTTTCATGTCAATATAATTTAATTTGTCTGTTTAACTATTTAATTCATCCGGTGAAATTGGTTGCATTGTTATTTACCAGCCAGCACTCCTTTTACCCCCTCGCACATTTTTTTTATACGGAGATAAGATGCCGTGGAGTTTTTTCTTTTATCAAGCTCGATCTTTAACCGGCCGGGTTTTTCCAGAACATAAAAACGGGTTCTATCGGCCAAAGTGGTAGTTGCATCGAAGTTGTCATTTTCTGACCCAGCGAGTCTGTTAGGGGTAATGCTGTTATTTATATATTGCTGTATCCTGCTCGTATTGCTGTCGTTATAAGAAGCAGAAAATTTATAGCTGTCATCATCTTCATGTACTGATATCGAGATATCATGGTTGTTGATTTCAAATTTAGTCCAAACCAAAAAGATACTTAAAAAAAGTATACAAAATGCCGTGATATAAAAGCTTGTTTTCATTTGTTAAGGGTTTAGAAGTGATAATTATAATTGTATAAATGGATACCGCGGCACATTAAAATAACGCCTGCCGATTTTTCTACCATTTATTTCTCAAAGATATATGTTTAATATAGTAATATGCAATACATAGTTCTATTTAAGTTAATATTTTACGTAATTTGCTGATAGTCAATATTATAATTTTAAGATTTTTTTAAAGCTATCCTAATTGCTTAACGGAGAAGTTAATAGCTAAAGTTAAAAGGTAAATGGAATCGGCGTATCAGCCCGATTCGTAATGTAACCGAACGTACAATAAGGGAGCAAGAAATATTTGCCCAAAATGTCTCCTTACTAAAAGTAGCCCACATCCGGGCGCATGAACTCCGCACACCGCTTACTCCAATAATGGTATTGGTAGGCCTTATAAAAGAAGAAAACAGGATATATTCAATTTTTAGAACAAACCGTAGAAACTCTTGAAACCATGATAAGGCAAATAGTTAGTAATATAGATGAGACTATTGTTATTGATAACGCCGTAGAATACATCACTGATATTAAATAGTACGTGAACCTGTTCATGTACGATCAATCAAGGGTCTACTTAATTATTTGTCCAACAACATATCTGCTTTATCAAGACAATCCTTAATTGTGTTTAAAAGCAGTTTAATATCAAAAGGCTTGTTGAGAAATGCATCAAATCCAAAATTTCCGTAAGATAATGCCAGGTCCTTATACCCGGATATTAAAATCACGGGTATGTGACATGTTTGCGGGTTCTTTTTTATGATCTGGCAAATTTTGCCTCCATCCATGCCAGATAGTAAAAAGTCTGTAAGGATCAGGTCCGGCTTATATTTTTCAATTTCTTTTAAAATATCATCTGTTCGTTGAATTGCAGATACCTTAAACTTGTTATAAGTCAGTACGTTTTCAATTACCGTTAAGATGTCCTCATCGTCATCAATTATCAAAATATTTTTCAACATAGGTGTATTTATTATTCGTTATGGTTACAATAACATACATTGGGCTATAAATTGTTTTGTTAATTAACTTAAATCAATATATTTTATCTGGTATTTAATTTAGGGTTTTTATGATCAATATTTGTTAATTACTAATTGCGATGTACGGCACTATTTTTACATGTTTAAACGGGCCGGCTGAAGATTTTTTATCATGCCCCTGAAGTTTTACCAGTTTATTGTAAAGCCTGGCAACAACAGGGGAGCCGCCTATTTGACCACACCACAAATAGAGCGTTATGTTTTTGATTGGTGAATTTTAAACCGATTGATACCCCCTATTGATGCTATTGCCGCCCACAGAAAAATATCCGAAGGTAACCTGGCAGTTTGTTGTTCTATTGCCTTGGCCACCTTTTCCTCTTTAGGTGATTTCATATTCATAATATTTCTAAGTATCAACAGTAAATATAAAGAAATTAATTTAAAAACAAATTATTTTCTTTTTATGAAATTATTATCGGTTTAAAACAAGTATTATTTGAGTGGCTTACAGGTGTTTAGAGTGGATTATTTCCAAAAGACTGGTTGTTTATTGGTGCCTCTCAGGGTGCAGTCAACGCACTGTGGAGACGATCCGGTGTGACCGATCAAAGCGTTTGTAATCGGGTCGAAAATTGCCGCTACCGGAATTTGCAGGTTGTAATATTTAGTGCCTTTATTATAGTTAAAGTATTGATTCTCCTGGTTAACAACTACGGCGCTTCCTTTCGGAATAGTAGCAAGATACAGTGTATCAACCACGCAGGCCGAAATTGACAGATCGGGCAGCCAGGTGGAAGGTATTTGCCGGTTTGAAATAAATATTCTTTTATTGGTAATACCGCCGGCACTGATGTATCCGATAACAGGTTCAGACGGATTGTTGAGCGAATGAATATTGCCAATGATTTGTGATGGCTGGGCATCAAAAATGCTACCCAGCTGCTCTGTGTTTTTTTTGAGGTTTTCCCAAAACCGGTAAGCATCTCCGGTTAAGGCATATTGTTTTACTAAAATGCTGTAAGTATTGGTAGAAGGTGCAAATTGACTTATAATAATACTTTGACTGCCATCTACTTTTTCGGAGTTGGAGGGAACAAAGGCAACCGGGTTATTAGTAATTACATCCTGTGATAAGTTAGCGGACGAACCCAGAACCACTGCGCTTGAAGTATCGTTTCGCCAGCACTGGTAAACTTCGTCATTAATAAAGTTCCTTTCTATAACTGTATCTCCGGTCGACTTATAAAATGAATAATACTTTGAATGGATAACCCATGTTTCCCGGTAATCCCACCGGTAATAGTGGGTGCTGTTTTTTGGATCGTGCGTGCTCACATACATTTGAATCCCATTCCCTTGTATCGCATAGCTTACAGAATCAATAGCAGGCGCATTAACAACCGGCACAAAATCTGATAAATACGCTTTGTTATCAGCTGTTATTATCCTTAAACGGTATTTTTGGGTGCCATCAAGGTTTAATCCTCCTGACGCGTATCTGCCGGCGCCTATGGATGTTAATGTGAAACTGTTTCCTTTGTCACTTTCAACGGTCAGCGTGGCATTAAGTACAGGGTTTGCGGTAATCTTGCTATTCAGGTTAACCGTTTTGCTTAGTTTGATAATGGTAGAATCGGCACTGCTGTTGATCACCCCTTCCACTACCAGGTAACTGCCGGGCGTAGCAATAGCGGGCGGCAGGTAAGGTTTTCTGCAACTGATAAGTGTAAATAAAACAAAACACAAAAAAATGCCAGGATTAACTTTCATCAATGTCTTATTAAAATTCATAAAAATGACGTACGATGGTTAGTTGGATTCAGGTACTGCAAAATTGGTTAGGATAAATATAGTGAGAAAAACTCATTGTTTCACCTCTTTATCATTTTCTCAATTTCATTACCTTTGGCAAAAACCTTAGTAATGCAATATTGGCTTGTAAAAAGTGAACCCGAAAAATATAGCTGGGAAAAATTTAACCAGGATGGCCGCACCTTTTGGGATGGCGTGCGCAATTACCAGGCGCGGAACAATTTAAAAGAAATGAAGGAGGGCGACCTGGTGCTTTATTATCACAGTAACGAAGGCAAGGCTGTGGTAGGAATTGCCAAAGTGGCCAAAGAATTTTACCCGGATCCTACCACCACCGATCCAAACTGGGTAGTGGTGGACCTGGTACCGGTTGAAAGTCTAAAAACCCCAGTTACCCTTGAGCAAATAAAAGCCGACGAACCCTTAAAAAATATTCATTTGGTGCGCCAGGGCAGGTTATCTGTTATGGGTTTAAAACCCAATGAGTTTGACCGCATCATAGAAATGGGTAGCTAAGTCCTGAAGCCATGCGCAATAGCTTTTCTGTTAAAAATGCGATAAAAATAATTATAGCAACGTTTGTAGTTTTAGGGCCGGTAAACGCAATTGCGCAATCCCCATTTGGAAAGTTCCCCAATTTATTTACCGTTCCCAATAATTATGTTGTGAATTATGTTAGTTCGCCACCGGTTATTGACGGCGAATTAACGGATGCCGTTTGGCAGCAAGCTAAATGGACAGGTGACTTTCGCGACATTGAGGGCGATTTAAAACCTAATCCACCATTGCGAACCAGGGTAAAAATGCTTTGGGGCGATAGTTGCCTTTACATAGCGGCGCAGATAAGCGATCCCCATGTTTGGGCCACTTTAAAGCAGCATGATGAAATTATTTTCAGAGATAATGATTTCGAGGTTTTTATCGACCCAAGCAATACTACCCATCAATATTTTGAGCTGGAGTTTAATGCCCTCAATACCGTTTTCGACCTGTTTTTAAATAAGCCTTACCGCAATAACGGCAATGCCATGATCAACTGGGATGCAAAGGGCCTGCATTCCGCGGTAAAGGTACAAGGCTCATTAAATGATCCGACCGATACCGACCAAAGCTGGACAATTGAGATAGCTATTCCTTTTAAAGCAATAAGCCTTGGTAATAATGTACAGGTTCCTGTTGATGGTACATTATGGCGAATCAATTTCTCGCGGGTGGAATGGGATACCAAAGTGGTAAACGGAAAACATATCAAATTAAAAGACAGCAGCGGCCGTAATTTGCCAGAGCATAACTGGGTATGGTCGCCGCAGGGTGTGATAAACATGCATTACCCGGAGCGTTGGGGGTATTTGCATTTTAGCAAAGATTTTACAAATAATAAGCCATTTATTATGCCATATCCTGAGCTGCAAAAGCAATATTTATGGCTTGTTTATTACCACGAAAAACTTTGGCTAAACGGGCATCATACTTATCAGCAATCATTGAAAAAGTTTGGTATCAAAAGCAAAGTGATAATTGATACTCAGCCAAACACCCTTAAAATTGAGGCTACAAAGCATCAGTTTATGGCGTTTATTACCGATGGCAGCAACATTACATGGGCCATTGATCAGGAGGGATTGATCCGCCGGTTAACTGCAAAATCAGATGAATAAGCGTGAATTTTTAAAAGCCGGACTATTGGTTGGTGGCATCGCAGCTGCCAATAAAAAAGCGATGGGGCCGTTAATAATCTATATAAAACAAAATCATAGCATTTAAATACCTGGGATGAACTACCGTAATTTTAAAGAGACCCAAATAGCCGAAGTGGGTTTGGGAACCTGGCAACTAGGCACCGCCGACTGGGGGCACGTAAACGAATCGGAAGCTTTAAATATTTTAAAAGCCTACATAGATGCCGGCGGCAACTTTATTGATACTGCAGATGTTTACGGAATGGGTGTAAGTGAAACCGTGATCGGTAAGTTTTTAAAAACCGTTTCTGTACCTGTTTATGTAGCTACCAAGCTTGGCCGCAGGCGTGACGGGGAAAACGGATGGCCGCAAAACTTTACGTATGATGTTATGAAACGCCAGGTAGAGCGCTCGCTAAAAAACCTCGGTATATCTCAATTATTTTTAGAGCAGCTGCATTGTATCCCAAAAGAAGAGATGCAGAGCGGGCAAGTGTTTGACCATTTGAGGAAATTGCAGCAGGACGGTTTGATCAACTATTTTGGTGCAAGTGTTGAAACTGCTGAAGAAGCGTTGATCTGCATGGAGCAGGAAGGCCTGGCGTCGCTGCAGATCATATTTAATTTGTTCAGGCAGCACGTCGCCGATGAAATATTTGCAAAGGCAAAGGAAAAGAACATTGCCCTGATTGTCCGGGTGCCATTAGCAAGCGGTTTACTGACAGGGAAGTTTAACGAAAGTACCTCATTCAACAAAAAGGACCACAGGAATTTTAATGCCAACGGCGAAATGTTTAATGCAGGTGAAACTTTTTCGGGTATTGATTTTAAAGAAGGGGTAAGTTTTACACATAAAATAAAAACGATGCTGCCTGATGACCGTATGGCGGAGTGGGCCATCCGGTGGATATTAGACCATCCCGAAGTAACCGCCGTAATACCGGGCGCATCAAAGGTATCACAGGTGGATTCAAACGTACAAGCTTCAGCACTGCCACCTTTGTCATTAGATACGCATCAACAGTTAAGAAAACTATACGACAAAGAGATCTATGATAAGATAAGGGGGCATTTTTAATTATTCCGGAGCTGATCCAAAAAACAAGGCTTTTAATTCGGTAGCATCAGCGGGTTTCATTTTGCCGCCCAATATCAGTCGTAATTGCCTGCGGCGGAGTGCACCTTCGAACAAAGCAATCTCTTCTTCGGTTTCAGGGATGAGTTCGGGCACAGGGATGGTTCGTCCGTTTTGATCAAGCGCTACAAAAGTATAATAGGCTTCATTGCTTTTAACCCGGGTGCCCGATGGAATATTTTCGGCCCAAACATCAAGCCTTACTTCCACCGAGGTAGTAAACGCGCGCGACACTTTAGCCTCAATGGTGATCACATCACCCAGTTTAATGGAATGTTTAAAGGAAACGTTATCAACTGAAGCCGTTACCACAATGCGGTTGCAATGTTTTTGTGCAGATATCGCAGCGGCAATGTCCATCCAGTGCAGTAAACGCCCGCCCATTAAATTATTCAGTGTGTTGGTATCATTGGGTAATACCAGTTCGTTCATTATGGTATGTGATTCTTTAGGTAGTTTTCCCTTCATTGATGTGAGTTTGTACAAATATACGTTTTAAAGAGATTAGAGAGTAGCGATCAGTGATTAGAGAGTAGTGCGGAGCGTTATTCCTTTTTTCAACAAAAACTAATCTCCAACCTCTAATCTCCAATCACTAACCTCTTGCCAATGTCCATTGATTGAAGTAGTTTTAGCCCATTATAAAATCAGGTTTATTTATATGAAATATCAATTATTGCAAATTTGTCTGAAGGGTATATTCGCGTTATGCTGCATTTTGCCTTTTGGCGCTGATGCACAAACTAAACAGGAGTATGGCAGTTTGGCAGAGGCTTTAAGATCAGCGGGTAATTTATCCGGAAACCCGGGTCCGCAAAGTGTAAACTGGACAAACGGAGGCAATAAATATTCATACATCAGCAATGACGAGATTCATTCAATGGACCCATTGACCTTAAAAGATGAATTGATATTTACCAATAAAGGGCTTAATTTCCCGGGAACCGACAAACCATTTGAATATGAATCTTTTCAATGGTCACAAGATTCAAAACATCTTGTGTTTAAAACCAATTTGAGGCCGATTTACCGCAACTCCGGCATTTCAGATTATTATATCTACGACCTGGAAAGCAAACAATTAAAACAGGCGGCAAAGGATGCGCGCTCGTCCGGGTTATCGCCCGACGGCTCAAAGGTAGGTATTGAACGCGGCGGTAACATGTTTGTGTACAATTTTGCCACAGGCAAGGAACAGCAGCTGACAAATGATTCAACTAGCGAGAATGGCGTTTTCAATGGTCATTATGACTGGGTTTATGAAGAGGAATTTGGCCAGACACAGGCGTGGAATTGGTCGCCGGATAATAAATACATGGCGTTCTGGCAATTTGATGAGCGTAAAGTGCCCGATTTCCAGATGACCAACTATGAAGGCCGGCACCCCGACCAGGTGCACATATCCATCCCCCAGGTGGGCGATCCAAACCCGTCGGTAAAAATTGGTGTGGTGGATGTTACCTCTGGCAAAAAGGTATGGCTAGCTCCTGATGAAACCGGCGATTTTTATATCCCGCGCATATACTGGACAAGTAACCCTGATGTGCTGGCATTGATGACCCTGAACCGTGCGCAGAACCATATGAAGCTTTACTTTTTTAATGTGAAGACAGGTGAGCATCACGTGGTACTGGAGGAGAAAAATACTACCTGGGTAGCGATTTTTGATTTTTATACCAATGTGAACGATATGGTTTATTTCCCAGAAAAATCAAAAGAATTTTTCTGGGTGTCAGACCGTTCTGGATATTACCATATTTACCGTTACAGCTATGACGGCAAGCTGATTAACCAGGTAACAAAAGGCAACTGGGATATGATTAAAGTTACCGGAATCGACCAGGAGGGCAAAAAAATATATTACCTATCGGCAGAAACAAGCGGCCGCAACCAGGAGCTTTACAGTATTAAATTTGACGGGACTAATGAGGCACGACTCTCCGAAGTGAGCGGTTATCATAATGTCAATATGTCGCCCAATACCAAATATTTTTTGGATTCATATAGTAATATAACCACCCCACAGCATGTAACACTTTCTGATAACAAGGGAAAAATTTTAAAAATGCTGGAAGATAACCACCAGGTAAGTGAATTTATAAAAACACACGCTTACTCGACGCAAACATCATTTCAATTCACAAACAGCGATGGCGTACGTTTGGATGGGTATTACATTAAGCCGTTTAACTATAATCCCAACAAAAAATATCCGCTGGTGATGCTGGTATATGGCGGTCCGGAGTCGCATGAAATATTTGATAATTTTGGTACAGATATGTGGGCTCAATGGCTGGCGCAAAACGGGTATGTAGTAGCCAATGTGAACAACCGGGGATCGGCTAATTATGGCAGCGCGTTTATGAAGTCTGTATACAAGCAATTGGGTAAGCTGGAAAGCAGCGACTTTGTGGAAACCGCGCAATACCTCGTAAAACAAGGTATTGTTGACCCGGCCAGGATGGCCATAATGGGTACAAGCTACGGCGGGTATAGTACAACTTACACGCTGCTTACCCATCCGGGCGTGTTTAAGGTGGGTATAGCCAATTCTCCTGTTACTGACTGGCGTTTATATGACGATGTTTACACTGAGCGTTACATGGCGCCGTTAAACGAAAACGAGGCCGGCTATAAAACAAGTTCGGATATGACCTATGCCGGTAATCTGAAGGATCATTTATTGCTGATCCATTCCATGAGCGATGATAACGTACACCCTGCCAATACCATGCAATTATTAACAGCCTTAACCAATGCCGGTAAAGATGTAGACTTGCGTATTTATCCGCCAGGTGCACATGGCGCTGCCTATAACTGGGAAAGCTATCTCCTGATTGAGGATGCAAGTTTCCAGTATCTAGAAAGGTATTTGAAAGGAAATAATGATCTGCCGAATTTGAACGCGAAATAATCTATCTTATCATTGCGATGAGGAACGAAGAAGCAATCGCGAACTTTGCAGAGCCGCTCTGTATAGCATGCGATTTTTTTTCCGCAGGACCCGGCGGAGACCAATGATAGTGACCTGCCAAATTTAAACGCGAAGTAATTCAAACTTTTAAAAAACAACTTGTAATATGTAGTAATACGTATTACATTTGTATATGATTGCAACAATTAGCAACAAAAATCTTCGGACTTATTTTGAAGAGGGAAATGGTGCAAAATTGCCGCATGAGCAGTTGTCAAAAATAAGTCGCATTCTATCGGCACTTGATGCGGTTTCATCAGAAAATGATATAAAAGCATTGGGTTCAGGGATTCATAAGTTATCGGGAGGATTGAAAGAGTTTTGGTCGATAAAAGTAAGCGCTAATTACCGTATTATATTCCGATTTGAAGATGGCGACATTTTTGATGTCGATTATGTAGATTACCACTAAAAGGAGAATTTATGTTAAAAAGAGGATTACCTCCAAATCATCCGGGGGAAATATTAAAGGAAATGTTTATTGATGAGCGCAACTTAACCATTACGGAAGTAGCTAAAGGACTAAATATGGCGCGGGCTAATTTATCATCTGTTATAAACGGACATTTGGGGATAAGTCCAGAACTTGCTGTTAAATTGTCAGAAGCTTTCGGCAATTCAGCGCAATTCTGGGTTAACCTGCAAAATAATTATGAGTTATGGCATGCCGAAAAAAAAATTGACCGCAAAGCCATCCGTCATTTTGATCAAATGGCTCTGTAACTCTTGTTACTTTGATGATGAAGGCAGTATTTTTTTATCTTCATGACACATAAATTTTTACTTACGCTATCTAAGCTTTCCATGGAAGTTTTCTAACTCAAATTTTGATGATTGGAATAGGTTTGGTTTCCTTACATAACCTATATTAAATTTCGTTAAACAGGTTTTCGATCAGCCGGAAGGCTGATCGAAATAACATGGTCTTTTGTCGTCAATTTTTACTTGTTAGTAACCAGTATTTTATCAACAATCAAACTAAAAGTAAACATCCGGCCTCCGAAATTCATTAATTTTGGTATCTTCAAATAAGGAAAAGATAGACGATGCCCGATTTTTCACACTTACACGTACATACCCAGTTTTCGTTGCTCGACGGCGCTGCCGATATATCAAAGCTTTACAAAAAAGCGGCTGCCGATGGGATGAAAGCCCTTGCCATCACTGACCATGGTAATATGTTTGGCGTGTTTAAGTTTGTGGCCGAGGCAGGTAAGCACGGTATAAAACCAATTGTTGGCTGTGAGTTTTATGTGGTAGACGACCGGCATAAAAAACAGTTCACCAAAGAGAAAAAGGATAAAAGATATCACCAGCTGATGCTGGCCAAAAATCCGGAAGGCTACAAAAACCTGGTTAAGCTATGCTCTGCCGGGTATATGGAAGGCCTTTACAGTAAATGGCCACGTATTGATAAAGAATTGATCTTAAAGCATCATAAAGGTCTGATTGCTACAACTTGCTGCCTGGGTGCTTCGGTGCCGCAGGCTATCTTAAGAAGCGGTGAGGCAGAGGCGGAAGAAGAATTTAAATGGTGGCTTGACCTGTTTGGCGAAGACTATTATATAGAACTACAACGCCACGATCTCCCCGAACAAAATACAGTTAATGCGGTACTGCTTAAGTTTGCAAAAAAATATAACGTAAAAATTATCTGCTCTAATGATTCGCATTATGTGGATCAGCAGGACTCCAATGCGCATGATATTTTGCTGTGTGTAAACACCGGCGATATGCAAAGTACCCCCATTGCTACCGACGAAGAAGGCGGTAAGGGCTATAGGTTCGGTTTTCCAAATGACCAGTTCTACTTTAAAACGCAGGCCGAAATGGGCAAGCTGTTTAATGATTTGCCGGAGTCATTGGATAATACCAATGAGATTGTCGATAAAGTAGAGGTTTTAAAACTAAAGCGCGATATTTTACTGCCTAACTTCGTTATTCCTGATGAGTTTAAAATCCACAACACACCAGATGCAGATACCCTTAATCAATGGGAATATTTAAAACATTTAACGTTTACAGGAGCTAAGGAACGGTATATTGATATTACTCCGGAGGTAGAAGAACGTATCAACTTTGAGCTCTTCACCATCCGTACAATGGGTTTTGCCGGTTACTTTTTAATTGTAGCCGACTTTATTAAGCATGGCCGTAACATTGGCGTGTTCATAGGCCCGGGGCGTGGCTCCGCGGCAGGGTCGGTGGTTGCTTATTGTACGGGAATCACCAATATTGATCCGATGAAGTACAATTTGCTGTTTGAGCGTTTCCTGAACCCCGACCGTAAATCCATGCCGGATATTGATACGGACTTTGATGATGCAGGCCGGCAAAAAGTAATTGACTATGTTGTTGAGAAATACGGCAAGAACCAGGTAGCGCAAATTATCACTTATGGCTCCATGGCCGCCCGTACCAGTATCCAGGACGTTGGCCGTGTTTTGGATATGCCTTTATCCGAGATGAATGCCATCAAAAAGCTTGTTCCTGATACTTTAGGGATTACGCTGAAGGATGCCATTGAACAGGTGCCCGAGTTAAAGGAAATATTAAAAGGCAACGATCTGCGGGCACAGGTTTTACGTGAAGCCGAAAAGCTGGAAGGCTCGGTACGCAACACCGGTGTGCATGCCGCGGGTATCATTATTGCCCCTTATGATCTTACCGATATTGTTCCCGTTGCAGTTGCAAAGGATTCTGACCTGCTGGTTACCCAATATGATGGCAGGGTTATTGAAGATGCCGGGGTTATCAAGATGGACTTTCTTGGTCTTAAAACCTTGACCATTTTGAAGGATGCGTTGCGGCTGATCAAACAAAATCATGATGTAACCATCGATATTGATTATATCCCGCTTGACGACCAGAAAACATTTGAGCTTTACCAGCGCGGCGATACCAACGGCACTTTCCAGTTTGAAAGTGATGGAATGCAAATGTACCTGCGCGACCTTAAGCCCGACAAATTTGAGGATTTGATCGCCATGAATGCGCTGTATCGCCCAGGCCCCATAGAGTATATCCCCAGCTTTATTAAGCGTAAGCACGGGCACGAGCCGGTGACGTTTGACCTTCCGGATATGGAAGAATACCTTGGCGAAACCTATGGTATTACGGTGTACCAGGAGCAGGTGATGCTTTTATCGCAAAAACTTGCAGGCTTCAGCAAAGGTGATGCCGACGTGTTGCGTAAAGCGATGGGTAAAAAGCAGATTGAGGTACTGAACAAAATGGAATCCCAGTTTATGGATGGGGCCGCTGCCAAAGGTCACCCTAAAGATAAGCTTACCAAAATCTGGAACGACTGGAAGGCCTTTGCGCAGTACGCGTTTAACAAATCGCACTCCACCTGTTATGCATTTGTGGCCTATCAAACGGCTTATTTAAAAGCGCACTACCCATCCGAATACATGGCGGCGGTTTTAAACAACCAGAACAACATGGAAAAGATCACCTTTTTTATGGAAGAATGCCGCAGAATGGGGGTAGAGGTGTTAGGACCGGATATTAATGAGTCTGATATGGCCTTTGCGGTAAACAAAAAAGGGCAGGTACGTTTCGGGCTTACCGGGGTTAAGGGTGTAGGCGATAAGGCTGTGGAAAGTATTATTGAAGAACGTAACGAACGCGGGCCCTATAAATCTGTTTATGATTTTGCACAACGCTCTAATACACGCAGCGTGAACAGGAAATCGTACGAGAACCTGGTTTATGGCGGTGCTTTTGATGAGTTTGGATTAAACAGGGCGCAGTTTTTTGCCAAAACAGATAATGGCGTATTAACAGGCGTGGAACGTTTGATAAAATATGCCAATGATTACCAGAATACCCAGAACAGCTCTCAATCATCGTTGTTTGGCGGCTCGGTAGCATCGTACATTCCTGAACCTGCAATGCCCGAAGCAGATGAATGGCCGCTGATTGAGAAGTTAAAATACGAAAAAGAAGTTATCGGGATCTATTTAACCGGTCACCCGCTGGATAATTACAAGGTGGAGATGGACAGGTTTTGCAATACCAGCATCAGCGATCTTAAAATGATGCAGAAAGCCCGTTCGGGTGAGGGGGGTGACGAGGTGATGGCGGCATTTGCCCAATTGCGAAAACGGGGTGAGGTGTGTGTAGGCGGCCTGGTATCGAACGTGCAGCATAAAATGACCAAGAACGGGAAGCCGTTCGGCACATTTGTGCTGGAGGATTATAACGAATCGTATGAGTTTGCGCTGTTTGGCGAGGATTATGTAAAATTCCGTTACCTGCTGGTGGATGGTTACTTTTTACATTTAAAAGGTAATATCGAAGAAAAATTTAAACAAAAGGATAACTGGGATATGCGCATATTAACGATGAGCCTGTTATCTGAAATGCGCGATAAACTTACCAAATCATTAACCGTATGCCTGGAGTTGAATGCCCTCAACAGCCAGTTATTGAATAACATCCAGTTGCTCATCGATACCAATAACCAAAAATATCCTGTAAAAAATTGCACCCTGCGTTTTATGGTTAAGGACAGGGAAGAAAACATGATGATTGAACTGCCTTCAAAAAAATTCAAGGTAAACCCAAGCGATGATTTAATGGCTGAGATATTTAGTTTAACAAATGTGCAGCCGGTGTTGAATTGAGTAATCTACACCACATTATTGCGAGGTACGAAGCAATCGCATGCTATACAGAGCCGTTAAAAAGGCATAAACTTGTAATTCACTTTGTATAGTATGCGATTGCCACGCTGCGCTCGCAATGACAAAGTAAATAACACTTGCGCTCATTTAAAATGAGTGCTTAGCATGGGACAGGCGATTGCATCGCCATCGTTTTCAGGATTCAGTGAAAAAATCTATTGATGCTATCAGTAAATAATTGTTTAACATCATTTAACACAACCATTGTAGAGACGCAATGCATTGCGTCTCTACGCCGGAAGATAATAGCGTAAGATTTTTACACAAAAAATAAAAATCCCGAATCGGAATTCCGACATCCGGATTCAAAATATATCTTTGCCCTATTATGAGCAAATCAACTGACGAACTTTTTAAAAACGTTATATCGCACGCAAAAGAATATGGCTTTGTTTTTCAATCCAGCGAAATTTATGACGGCTTAAGTGCTGTTTATGATTACGGTCAATTCGGTTCGGAGTTAAAGAACAATATCAAAACCTACTGGTGGAAAGCCATGGTGCAAATGCACGATAACATCGTCGGGATTGATTCGGCCATATTTATGCACCCGACCATCTGGAAAGCAAGCGGTCACGTAGATGGTTTCAGCGATCCGATGATTGATAACAAGGACTCAAAAAAGCGTTACCGCGCCGATCAGCTGTTGGAAGATAAGATTGCGCGTTATGATAAAGATGGCAAAACAGATAAGGCCGAACAACTGCAAACCGAAATGGATACGGCTTTAAAAAATGAAGACCTTCCCCGTTTAAAAGAACTAATTGTAGAACATGAAATAGCCGACCCCATCAGCGGCACCCGCAACTGGACAGATGTGCGCCAGTTTAACCTGATGTTCAGCACCCAGATGGGCGCCGTGGCTGATGATACCGATGTGGTTTACCTGCGACCCGAAACCGCACAGGGCATATTTGTAAATTACCTGAATGTGCAAAAATCCGGCAGGATGAAAATTCCTTTCGGGATAGCGCAAATTGGTTAAGCTTTCCGTAACGAGGTAATTGCAAGACAGTTTATTATCCGTATGCGCGAGTTTGAGCAGATGGAAATGCAATACTTTGTACGCCCCGGCACGCAAAAAGAATGGTTTAACAAGTGGAAGGAAACACGCCTAAAATGGCACCTTGCTCTGGGCACCGCGCCTCAGAAATACAGATATCATGAGCACACTAAGCTTGCCCATTATGCCGATGCCGCTTTTGATATTGAATTTGA
>JAQNCM010000228.1 GCA_029237615.1 Mucilaginibacter sp. | reverse complement strand
TAGTAACTGACCTCATTATTTATCATAAAGAACTAATTGGTTAGGACGATAATAATAATTATACAAATATATAATCTATAGAAATACAAGACTAATATTTAACAGATATTTAACATATATTTTTATCAACAATGTGGTAAAACAATCGAAACTTATTAACAAATGGTAATTTTTTACCAAATATCGATTATCAAGGCTTGTTTTACACTTAAATAACCTGTTTAAGGTCAGATATTAAACAATACTGAACAAAATAGGTTAAAAACTCATTGTTATTGCTTTTATTTGTTAATTATGTTGCAATTTTTAAACAAAAGCTATTAAACCTAACGGGACTTGAGATTTATATTTATACTTATTTTTTTTTATTTTTTACTTACCTCGGAGCTTTTTGCCCAGAAAAAAAACCGGAATATTCAATATCATATTCATGGAATAACGTCGCCAGTTAAAATTGATGGCGTTATGGATGAACAAGCCTGGAAGGATGCCGAGGTGGCTAAAAACTTCTGGATGGTGGTCCCGATGGATACCAGTCTTGCGAAGGTTCGTACGGAGGTAAGAATGGGCTATGATCAAAAAAATGTATACATCCTGGTGATATGTTTTAAAGGTATGCCTGGGCCTAATATGGTTGAGTCATTAAAAAGAGATTTCAGCTTTCAGAAAAACGACAATTTTATTTTCTTTATAGATACCTTTAACGACCAGACAAATGGTTACACCTTTGGTACAAATGCTGAAGGAGCGGAGTGGGACGGCTCTATGTACCAGGGTGGGAGCGTGGACTTGACCTGGACTAACAAATGGTATTCGGCGGTTAAGGATTACCCTGACAAATATATTTTTGAAGCGGCTATTCCCTTTAAATCCATACGCTATAAAAATGGAATAACAGAATGGGGAATAAATTTTAGCAGGAATGACTTGAAAACTACCGAAAAATCAAGCTGGGCGCCAGTTCCACGACAATTTCCTACAGCATCGTTAGCTTATACCGGTACACTGATATGGGATAAACCGCCCCCTGATCCGGGACCAAATATTTCAATCATCCCTTATGTGCTGACAGGGCTAAACAAAGATTACGCTCACAAGTTAAATTTTGCACCAAAAGTTACCGCTGGTGGCGACGCTAAGATTGCCATTACTTCATCACTTAATCTTGATTTGACGGTTAACCCCGACTTTTCTCAGGTGGATGCAGACAAACAGGTTACAGACCTGAGCCGGTATGAGCTTTTTTATCCGGAGACCCGCCAGTTTTTTATAGAAAATGGCGATCAGTTCAGCAATTTTGGTTATGCATCAATTCGGCCCTTTTTTTCCAGGAGAATTGGCTTAACTTCTAACATTATCGGAGGGTTCAGACTTAGCGGAAAGCTGGATAAAGATTGGCGCATTGGTGTTATGGACATGCAAACAACCAGCGACAGCTTACCGGCTCAAAATTTTACAGCGATCGCGCTGCAGCGAAAAGTATTTGCGCGCTCAAATATCGGCTTCTTAGTAGTCAATAAGGAGTCTTTTAGTTATCCAAAGGTACTTAATGCTACTGCATTGGCTCAATCTAAGTATAATAGTAATATCGGTATTGAATACAATCTGGCATCTGCTGATAACTTATGGACGGGCAAAGAACTCGTTTTAAAGTCTTTCAGTCCAATAAAAAAAGGCCACGATTTTACTAATGCGGGTAATCTTCAGTTTGCTAATAAATATTGGCTGGTAGGAGGCCAATATGAAGTTGTTGGAGCCAATTATAATGCCGAAGTTGGCTACGTTCCTCGCAAAGGGTATATTAAGATAAATCCAGTGGTCAGCTATCTTTTTTTTCCTAAAGGAGGGCCGATTCTAAGTCATGGGCCTGTATTGAATTTTACGGATTATTATGACGGATCTTTTAATTCGACTGATTACCGCAATTATCTGTCGTACCAACTGATCTTTAGAAACAGGAGCATATTAACCGGTTTGGTTGAAAAAGATTTTGTAAAGCTGCTGCAACCCTTTGATCCTACCAATTATACAGGCAAACAGCTGCCAGTGGGTAATATAAGCCGGTGGAACAATGCTGAAATATCCTATTTCTCCATGCCGCAAAGCACGTTTACCTATGATTTTACGATGGATTATGGCGGCTATTATGATAATGGCAAAAAAATAAGTTTGGCTAATGACGTTGGTTATCGCATACAGCCGTATTTAAACATGTTGTTTAGCAGTACCGTAAATGTGCTGCAGTTGCCGCAGCCGTGGGGACAAAAAACTTTCTGGCTGATTGGTCCACGGGTTGATTTAACCATGACTAACAAAGTTTTCCTTACCGGATTTTTTCAATATAATCAGCAAGCCAATAACTTCAATATAAATACGCGTTTACAATGGCGCTACAGGCCCGCATCTGATTTCTTTATTGTTTATACTGATAATTATTTGCCACGCCCATTTTATGTAAAAAATCGCGCCTTGGTTTTTAAATTTACTTATTGGCTTAACAATTAACTTAAGTGATTGTCGGGCCTGGCGATTAGAATTATTAATGATCGCTTTTGCCCAACCACAACAAAGCTTCAATTACAAGTTTTGCCTCCATTTTACTGTCAAAGGTGCGCGACAATGTTCTGTCTGTATTGTCGTATTTATGCTCATAGTCCATATCATTATGGCCGATGTTTAAGTATATCATTTTATAATTTTTGTTGGTCCAAACTACCGGGTAATAGCCGCTGTGCCATATTTCACTTAGCTTAGGGCCAGTGCCAAGCGGGAAGCTGGCAGAATCAATGGAACAAAGTATTTTAATATCCGGGTTTTTACGCAGGTCCTTTTCCCACCGGTACCATTCGTTTGGCGATGTTTTAAATTTTTTCGGCATATGTTTGGTTGCCGGAAAATTCCGGTCTACATCTAAAATGGCCTGCGACGGCCGCCATATATTGCTTGCATACTGCCCGGATCCCAAAAAAGTATTATGATACCAGTCCCAGTTTTGAGGAAACGCCGATGGGGTTAGTGCAAATGCCGAAAAATGGAAACCCATCCAGCCACCGCCATTTTCCATGTATTTTTGAAATGCAGCCCGCTGAGCAGGATCATCAGGCCGGGTATCTAAAAAGATCACAACCTGGTAATGTGACAGGAATTCAGCATTCATGTTGTTCCAGTTTTTTGTCGAATCGTAACTGAAGTTATATTTGGCGGCTATTAAAGGAAACCACTTGTTAGCCTCATGTACAAAGCTAATATGGGCTTTATCATCCTTCGCAGTATAAAACGCGATCACGTTAAACTTTGGTTTGTTGCTTTGACCTTTAACGGATGAAAACAAGCAACATACTAAACAAAGCAAAAGCAAATAAATGGTGAATTTATTGATCTTAAAAAATAGAGACATAATTGATAAAGTAAAATGTTGAGTTGATAAATGTAATAAATCTTTTGAGCAAAGAGACCAATATTGCATCCAAATAAAGTTGGATATCTAAAGTTTTATATAACTTTAATAATAAATACATAGCCATATTCAGGACATGTCGTGTTTGTTTAAATGATAAATTGTTTGCAGGTTCCATAATAAACCGACCTGAGATTTATGCTTATAACCCTTACATTAAAATATCAAAATAAGTCATAAAATGAAAAAGGAATTTATGTTGCTTATACGCAACCACGCAGATGAAAAAAAAATGCTAAGCGCTGAGGAGCACTTGTCGTTTGTGAAAAAATGTGAAGTGCACATTGGCGAATTATTAAAAAACGGAAACCTGATAGGCGCACAGCCGCTGATGCGCGAAGGAGTTATGATTTCTAAAAATGGGAATGAGTGGGACATTAGTAATATTGATGGAAATAAAGAAGTGCAGGTAGGCTATTATCATCTGTTGGCTAATGATATAGATGAGGTAATATCTATCGCCAAGAATAATCCTGAATTCGAATATGTTCCTTCTGCGAGTATAGAAGTACGCCCTATAAAAATGATGGAAGTGAAAACTGGCTTTGTTTATCCCAACGAAAAGTAGCTGGCAGG
This sequence comes from Mucilaginibacter sp., assembly GCA_029237615.1. Lineage (GTDB taxonomy): Bacteria > Bacteroidota > Bacteroidia > Sphingobacteriales > Sphingobacteriaceae > Mucilaginibacter. The sequence goes on along the minus strand of JAQNCM010000228.1, from coordinate 2,394 downwards.
CTTGCTTTATAACTCCTCCGCGGCAAATGCTGTTCCCAATTGAAAATCTTAAATCGTTCAGATTGATTAGCGTACCTGTGTTTGTTTAAATTTAATATTAAGATAATATTTTTCTTTTAAAGAAAACACAAATAGATTAATTATGTTATCTTATAAGTCGTTTTTGAAATAAAGAAAAATCTTAAGTTCATGGCAAATTATCAGGTAATTGGTATAAGAAGACCAAGTCAAAAAAGCACACATGAGCAGATTACTCATATCGCTTACATTGAATCATTTTTCAATTCACGGGTAGTGATCACCATTGAAGAAGCTATAAGAAGAATCGCTAAAAACAGCAAGGAGTTTTATATCAGAGGCGTTACAAATATGGACTACCTGGAGATTGTTAAAACTAATGAAGGAAAACCTTTCATTAAAACAAGGCAGGAAAATAATAAAAAGGACAACCTGTTAAGGCTACAGGAATGTTGAGTTTGATTACCGGCCCGTAAATTCTTAACTAAAAAGAATTTTCATATTTAGTATCTCGCTTAGCTGCCTACTCCCGGCGGCTGACATCCATTCGATGTGCCCATTGCCTTTACTCGACTTGAATGATATTGTCATAATAAATTAAAAAAATGTTTCTTGAGTTATTTAATTAAACCAATGGGGAAACTTTTCTTCAAACGATAGCGTAAAATGACTTAATTTTACACTCCCGAATTAATTTAACTAACGATTAAACAAAAACACGGCATCCTATGCTTATAGGATGCTTTTTATGATGAATTTACGTCCTTCGAAAACTTTAACAGAAAGCCAGGTCAGCTCAGGGCTGAAACTGGTAATTGCAGATGGCATGACCGCCGAAGCAATGGTGGTATTTACCAGCGGAACTTTCCTTACCGCTATGGCAATACACCTTGGGGCAAGCAATTTTCAGCTGGGCCTTTTTGCAGCACTCCCTACGTTTACAACTATTTTTCAATTATTATCCGTTTGGCTGGTGCGTCGCTTTAACAACCGCAGGATGATAACGGTGTTGTTTAACCTGTTAGCCCGCTTGCCGGTCCTTGCGATAGGTGTTATGCCGTTTTTATTTACGGGAGGTACCAGCATTGAGGTGTTATTCCTGATGCTGTTTTTTCAGCATATCTTTGGTGATATTGCCGGAGCCAGCTGGAACTCGTGGATTAAAGACCTTGTGCCCGGACAGCAATTAGGCGCATTCTTTTCAAGACGCAGCCGCATAGCGCAAACTTTAAACGTAACATTAAGCCTGGCTACCGCATTTTGTATTGATTACATTAAATTGCACTATCCAACAGCTGAAATTACCGCTTACCATATTATGTTTTTAATAGGTGGATCGCTCGGTTTGCTAAGCGTTGGCTTTCTGTTACGCACGCCTGAGCCCCGGGCAAATAAAATAGACGATAAGCTGCTCGCATTGTTTGCCATGCCTTTAAAAAATGTGAACTTTAAAAATCTTTTGATATTCAACTCATTCTGGGCTTTTGCGTTAAACCTCGCGACCCCATTTTTTGCAGTTTATATGCTTAAGACAATTGGTTTGCCATTATCTTATGTAATTGCTTTTGGTATTTTAGGGCAGTTAAGCGGAATATTATCCTTTAAATTATGGGGCCAGTACACCGACCGTTTCAGTAACAAGACCATCATCGGCATATGTGCACCTTTGTATATAGGTTGTATCATGCTTTTTGCTTTTACTGCAATGCCCGGCGAAAAGCTGCTTACCATTACATTACTCATTGTTATACACGTAATAAGCGGCTTGTCAACAGCGGGGATTAACCTTGCATTAAATAATATCGGTCTTAAACTGGCTTCAAAAAACGAAGCCATAGCGTACATTTCGGTTAAAAATATGTTTGTAGCTTTCTTTTCTACTATAGCTCCGCTGATTGGAGGCTTGATGGCAGATTTTTTTGCCACGCATCAATTCAGCTGGAACATTCAATTTAAAAGTAATCATGGGGTGTCTGACGTTACCTTACTCAGTTTGCAGGGCTGGAATTATTTTTTCATAATCGGAGGCTTGCTGGCAATGCTGTCACTAAAATTTTTGGGCAGAATAAAAGAACACGGTGAAGTTGGTAAAGAACGTGCGGTTATACACATGCGGCAACGGTTTAGAAATAAATTGCGAAGAAATTTTGGCCGTCAGGTAACTGATGGCATTTATTTACCAGCTGTAATAGTAAGGCGCCGGATGAAAAAAATATATTAAACAGCCACGACGTTCGGCTGATTAAAAGGCAATACAGTTAACTTAAATAATTGAATTATTTTTATACTTAAATAAATAATCCTATAGATTATTTAATTAAGTATAAATTAATATACAGTTTGTAGGTGTATGTAAACACTTCTGTAATCCTGTCA
>JAQNCM010000214.1 GCA_029237615.1 Mucilaginibacter sp. | reverse complement strand
GTTCTTCAATGCACTTTTACCGGTCGTTATACCAGGATAAATTGACTGAGGAGGGTTTTAAAATGTATAAATTAAACCGCTATTTAAACCCTGCACGCCCCGAAGAAGAGATAATAAGACGTAAAATAAACATGTTTAAGGAACAAGGCAAAAGGGATTCAGCAAACTTTTATATCGGCCTGGCCAATATGTCAAAGTATTACCACGAAAGTTTAGCACAGCCACCATTAAATCAATTTGAGGTACTCGTTTCCACCGGGCAAGCAGGCTTATACGCTATACATTTCAGCAATTATTTATACGTTGTTTATACAAAAAAACGCGACGAAACCTTTGATAAGGATATTTATCGTCCGCTTGAAATGCCAAATTTTGAAACTACTGTTATCACTTTATATCATCCTTATGCTGTTTTTGATATGAATGGTATTGTAGTTCAGGATGCTCCGCTTTACGAAGGTACATGGGCAAGGCACCGGCTTTCTGATATGCTGCCGGTTGATTACGTGCCGGATCAGAAGTGAATCGGATGCATGATTGTTATCGCTTAATAACCGGAGCAACTGATATTATCAGGTTTATTGTTACCTGGCTGTTTATTACCTCAATCAACATAATCAACTAAATTACTACCTTTGCCGTCATAAATAAATATGAAATTCATATATCAAACATGGTGGAAAGTAGCAGCAGTACTGGTTATACTTTACACATTGGTAGCCGGTTTTTTATTCGGTGTTCCCACGCTTCCTATCCTGCATGAAACTATAAGAAATACCTATTTCCATGTTCCAATGTGGATAGCTATGTTCACAGTATTTACCATATCTGTGATTTATAGCATTAAATATCTGAATTCGGGTAAAGAAGAGTACGACCTGATAGCTGTGGAATGTGTTAACACCGGTACTTTTTTTTATGTTTTGGGATTAGTAACCGGTATGCTATGGGCTAAGTACACCTGGGGCGCTTTTTGGAGCAATGACCCTAAACAAAACAGTGCAGCAATTGCATTTTTACTATACTGCGCTTATGCTGTGTTGCGAAACTCCATTGATGAAGAACAAAAAAGGGCTAAAATATCAGCTATCTATAATATTTTCGCTTTCCCGATAATGGTAGTGCTGATTATGATATTGCCGAGGATGACCGATTCGCTGCATCCCGGTAACGGCGGTAACCCGGCCTTTGGAAAATTGGATATGGACAACAGCATGCGTGTAGTATTGTATCCTGCCTTTATTGCCTGGGCTTTTATCGCCATCTGGATCGCTTCGCTTCGCTACCGCATCCGCTTAATAGAGTATAAAAAGAACGAAATAAATTAACATGAAAAAAATATGTCTTTTAGCATTTTTGCTGTTAGGTTACATAAGCGTATTTGCGCAGCAAAACCAACAGGTTGAAATGGCCGACTTTATGCGCAGCTCAGGGAAAATATATGTGGTAATAGCCAGTATCGTTATCATTTTTGTTGGACTGGCGATTTATTTGTTCTCCATAGACAAAAGACTAAGAAAAATCGAAAAGGAAAAGTAGTTCAAATCCCCACCTATCGTGTTTAAACATACATCTGAGTGTAAGATTAGCAGGCGTAGAAAAAACTATCGATGATATATTGCGATAATGATAAAAAATACACCAAATTTGTGCACTTTTTTAACAATTTAATAATTATCAAATAAATTTATGGCTACTACTAAAATGGTTGCTGATCAGGATACCCACTTTTTTGGTGATGTATGTAAGAATTTTGATTTCGCAGCTCAGTTTACAAAACATGATGCTGGTTTACTAGACCAGATAAAATCGTGCAACAGCGTTTACCGTTTCCGTTTCCCTATACGCCGGGCCAATGGCTTTGAAGTGATTGATGCCTGGCGGGTTGAACATTCACAGCACCAGTCGCCAACTAAAGGCGGTATCCGCTACAGTGAAATGGTTAACGAAGATGAGGTAATGGCGCTTGCTGCGCTTATGACCTACAAATGTGCCATCGTTAATGTGCCTTTCGGTGGTGCTAAAGGAGGCATTAAGATCAATCCAAAAAATTATAACCTTACCGAGCTCGAAAATATTACCCGCCGTTATACGGTTGAACTGATCAAAAAAAATTTTATAGGCCCCAGTATTGACGTGCCTGCTCCCGACTATGGGTCTGGCGAGCGTGAAATGAGCTGGATAGCTGATACTTATGCCACCATGAACCCCGGTCAGCTGGATGCAATGGGTGCTGTTACCGGCAAACCAATTGCGTTACATGGTATTGCAGGCCGCAAGGAAGCAACCGGCAGGGGGGTGGCTATTGCCATACGTGAATGTGTAAGCGTGAGAGAGGATATGCAAAAAATTGGCCTGCAGCCGGGCATATCAGGCAAAAAAGTAATTGTACAGGGATTAGGTAATGTAGGTTACCATTCTGCAAAGTTCCTGGCAGAATTTGGTGCTGTAGTTGTTGGCTTATGTGAGTTTGAAGGTGCTATTTATAATGCCGACGGCCTGGACGTAGATTCAGTTTTCCAGCACCGCAAGGCAACCGGCTCTATATTGGGATATGCCGGCGCAAAAAAAGAGTTTAAAAACTCAATGGAAGGTCTTGAACAGCCTTGCGATATATTGGTTCCGGCAGCGCTGGAAAACCAGATAACTGAAGGGAATGTTAAAAATATTAAAGCAAAGATCATAGCTGAAGGTGCCAACGGCCCGACCACTCCGGAAGCAGAAGCTATCTTTTATAAAAATGGCGGATTGATCATTCCTGATATGTATGCAAACGCCGGTGGGGTAACCGTATCTTATTTTGAGTGGCTTAAAAACCTGTCGCATGTGGCATTTGGACGTATGAACAGGCGCTTTGAAGAAAACACCAACCTTAACCTGGTAAACATGGTTGAAGGCATAACAGGGGTAGCACTAACCCCAATGCAGCGGTCGACTATTATAAAGGGCGCATCCGAGCTTGAGCTTGTAAACTCAGGTTTGGAAGATACTATGATCCGTTCGTACCACGAAATAAGAGAAACATATAAGGTAAACGAAAAAATTGATACCCTGCGAACCGCTGCTTTTGTGGGTGCAATCAACAAAATAGCTGTATCATACCAAAACCTGGGTATTTGGCCATGATGCCTGTATTTCGGGAACTTATTCAGACTTACGAAGTTTCAAAAACTTCGTAAGTCTTGTCAAATAATGTTAAGAATAATTCTAAATAAGATATATCCCTTGTAATAAAAATTATTAGCTTAACGTTTTGTATTTTTGTAATCGAAATAAGGAGATAGACCGGTAATGAAAAAAAGTTCGATATTTGGTTTGGTCGTAATTGCTATTGCGATAGCGGTTATTATCAGTGTTTATTCTAAATCAAGCTCTTACGGCTCATTTTATGACGCCAAGAAAACAACAGCAGAACTGCACATTGTTGGCCATTTGGATAAACAAAAAGAATTATATTATGACGCGGCCAAAGATGCCAACTATTTCTCTTTTTATGTGAAGGACAATAAAGGGGAAGAGTGTAAGGTAGTATTTACCGGGACGAAGCCGCAGGACTTTGAACGTTCGGAACAAATTGTGCTTACCGGGCAAA
>JAQNCM010000197.1 GCA_029237615.1 Mucilaginibacter sp. | reverse complement strand
GAAAATGGCCGGAATGAAACAGCAGGACATAGAATTAATTGAGCTGAACGAAGCCTTTGCCTCGCAGTCACTGGCCATCATTAAAGAATTGGGATTAAATACTGATATATTAAATGTAAATGGCGGCGCTATTGCGCTGGGACATCCGCTGGGCTGCACCGGAGCAAAACTTTCTGTGCAGTTATTTAATGAGCTGGAAAAAAGAAATGCAAAGTATGGCATGGTTACCATGTGTGTAGGTACCGGCCAGGGAGCAGCCGGGATATTTGAATTGTTATAGATATTGATTTTAAAAATAGATATTATGAGCACAGTAGCAGAAAAAGCGCACTTAAATGGTGGCGAATTTTTGATAAAAGACACCAATGCGGAAGATGTGTTTATTCCGGAAAACTGGGATGAAGAACAGCTGATGATCGCACAAACTTGCCAGGATTTTATCGAACAAAAAGTTGTACCCGTTTTGAATCGTATTGATGCGCAGGAGGAAGGCTTGATGGTTGATCTAATCCACCAGGCTGGTGAATTGGGTATTCTTGGAATTTCATTACCGAAAGAATATGGCGGGTTTGGGAAAGATTTTACAACAGCTATGCTTATCAGCGAAAAAACGGGGCCGGGTGCATCGTTTTCGGTTGCGGTAATGGCCCATACAGGGATTGGCACTTTGCCGATCCTTTATTACGGCAACGATGAGCAAAAAAATAAATATATCCCCAAACTAGCAACCGGAGAATGGAAAGGGGCTTATTGCTTAACCGAACCTGGCTCGGGCTCGGATGCAAATTCGGGTAAAACAAGGGCGACGCTCTCTGCCGATGGGAAATACTACAGCATTACCGGGCAAAAAATGTGGATCACCAACGCCGGTTTTGCAGATGTCTTCACTGTGTTTGCTAAAATTGATAACGACGAAAACCTGAGTGCTTTTATAGTTGAAAAAGGTTTTGAAGGACTGTCATTAAATCCCGAAGAACACAAAATGGGAATTAAAGGCAGTTCAACCAGGCAGGTATTTTTTAATGACTGCAACGTGCCGGTAGAAAATTTACTTTCTGAACGCGGTAACGGGTTTAAGATAGCAGTGAATATTTTAAACCTGGGTCGTATCAAATTAGGCGGCGCCGCGTTAGGGGGAGCCAAAGCGGTAATTACCCAGGCTATAAGGTATGCTAATGAGCGTGAACAGTTTGGTCGCCCGATTTCAAAATATGGCGCTATCCGCTACAAATTGGCTGAACAAGCCATTCGCGCGTATGCTACAGAATCTGCTATGTACCGGGCAAGTCAGAACATCGAGGATGCTACCCATAACTTAATTGAAGGTGGGATGGATGCCGGGCAAGCTAAATTAAAAGGAACCGAATTGTTTGCCATAGAAGCAGCGATTATAAAAGTCCATGCATCAGAAGCGCTGGATTACATTGTTGACGAAGGCGTGCAGATCTATGGTGGTATGGGTTATAGCGCAGAGGCTCCAATGGACAGAGCTTATCGCGATAGCCGCATCAACCGCATATTTGAAGGAACCAATGAAATTAACAGGATGCTTACTGTTGATATGATATTGAAGCGTGCCATGAAGGGAGAGCTCGATTTGATGGGCCCTGCTCAAAAAGTAGCATCTGAGTTAATGAGCATTCCTGATTTTAATTTAGATGAAGAGGATTTTTTTATTACAGAAAAGAAATATATCACTAACTTTAAAAAGGCTGTTTTACTGGTCGCCGGTGCTGCGGTACAAAAACTTATGACCAGCCTTGCAAAAGAGCAGGAAGTATTAATGTACATTGCCGATATGCTGATTGAAACTTATGTAAGTGAATCAATACAATTAAGGGTTGAGAAGTTGGCCGGTCAGCGGGGTGATGACAATGTAAAAGAGCAAAAGGATATGATGCAAGTTTACATTAGGGATGCCGCAGACCGTATTTTTAAGGCAGGTAAAGAAGCATTAAATTCTTTTGCGGAGGGTGACGAACGGAAAATGATGATGGTAGGTTTAAAAAGGTTTACCAAAACAGAAGAATTAAACACTACAGTGGCACGCAGGCGTATTGCTGCAAAATTGATAGAAGAAAATAAATATTGTTTCTGATAATGATAGTCATTTTATCATCAGATCATTAAGTCATTAACATTAAATGAATGACCCAATGACTAATTGACCAATGACCCAATGCCAATTATCCAATGACCGTAAAAAAAAGATTATTTGATTGTATAGATATCCAGGCTGGTGCGCCTGTGCCTGATCTTTTAAACGGAAAAGTTAAAGGTGAGTGGCTGCATTACAGTACAGCACAGGTGCATGAAAAAATATACCGGCTAACTAAAGCATTATTGGATAAGGGAGTTTCTGTAAATGATGGAACAATTGAAGGCAGGGATAAAATAGGTCTTATCAGTAGTGGTCGGCCTGAGTGGGTAATAACAGATCTCGCCGTTCAGCAAACGGGGGCAATCCTGGTGCCGTTATACCCCAACACCACCGCTAAGGAAATTGAACAGATATTGATTGAGGCGGAAGTTAAATACATGTTTGTAAGCAATCTGGAACTGTATAACAAGGTAAGCTCAATCAGGGAAAATGTGCCATCGTTAAGGGAGGTTTTTACTTTTGACCAGGTAGATGGAGCAACGAACTGGGAGACTTTGCTAAAACCGTTGGAACAAGAAGATCACGACAAAATAAAAGCGATTGGTGATCGAATCACAGAAGAAGACATCGCGACGATCATTTATACTTCAGGCACTACCGGCCGCCCAAAAGGTGTAATGCTAACCCATAAAAATATTTTAAGCAATGTAATTGGTTCCGGTAATGTATTGCAACAAATTCCAATGGGGCATAAGCGGGCTTTAAGCTTTCTGCCTCTAAATCACATTTTTGAAAAAATGTGTACCTATATATATCTTTTTTATGGTTTCAGTATTTATTATGCAGAAAGCACGG
>JAQNCM010000191.1 GCA_029237615.1 Mucilaginibacter sp. | reverse complement strand
ACATCAAGCTTTAATTTTTGCCATCTATATAAAATATAAGATCATGAAAAATTATAAAAATATTATAGCAATTACAGCATTAATATTGGCAATTGCCGGATGCAAAAAGTACGAGCAGTTCCCGGTGGATAAGGTAACAATCAACTATGTTTTCGACAGCAAGGATTCTTTAGGTACTAATGCCCAACAGTATTTGTTCAACATTTATGGCATTGTAAAGAACGGCCATAACAGAGTGGGTAGCGATTACCTTGATGCCGCCAGCGACGATGCCATTTCATCAGCCTCTTCGTCAACCAACATAACTACCATATTGGCCACCGGTGCATACAACTCTTACACCTTACCAAACGATGAAAACCTTTGGGCCTATTATTATTCAGGCATACGTGATGCAAATGAATTTGTAACCAATATTGGTGTAGTGCCGGTAATGGCGAAATACAATGGCTATTCCATGAAATATGTATGGAAAAGCGAAGCCAGGTTTTTACGGGCCATGTTTTATTTCGAACTGGTAAAACGCTACGGAGGTGTACCCTTACTGGGCGATAAGGTATTCAAAATATCTGATAATGTTGCTCTGCCCCGCAATTCGTTTGACGAATGTATAAAGTATATTACCGGTGAATGTGATGCTATAAAAGATTCGTTATTGGTTGCCCCGCTGGCGAGCTCTGATAGCCACCGCCCAACAAAAGGCAGCGCAATGGCCTTAAAGGCAAGAGTGTTATTATATGCCGCGAGTCCGCTGTTTAATGGCGGTAATATTGACGCCGCCAACCCGCTAACGGGCTATACCAGCTTTGGTGCCGATAGATGGGCCGCTGCTGCTGCCGCCGCAAAAGATGTAATGAACCTGGGCACATATTCATTACTGCCAAATTTTAAAGATGTATTCATCACCCAAAATAACCCCGAAATATTGTATATGCGGGAGGTGGGCAATAATAACAACATCGAGACCAATAACGGGCCGATAGGGTTTACAACAGCCGGTGGTAAGGGCCAAACAAGCCCAACCCAGGAGCTGGTAAATTCTTTTCCAATGTCTAATGGAATGGCCATAACAGATGCCGGATCAAATTATGACTCCAACAACCCATACAACAACCGCGACCCACGATTTACCGCTACCATAATATATAACGGTGCCCAGTGGCTTAACACGCAAATTCAAACCTATGAAGGTGGCCAGAGCAAACCTAACAGTGCATTGCAGCAAACACAAACAGGTTATTACATGCGCAAGTTTATGGGCAACTTCGAAAGCACAAATACCTACAGTGCACACAGTTCCGACTGGTTGGTACAGCGGTACGCAGACATTGTTTTAACCTACGCCGAAGCGCAAAATGAAGCTGGCGGCCCTGCCCAGGGTGTTTACGATGCAGTTATAAGCATACGTAAACGTGCCGGAATAGCCGCCGGCGGTAATGGCCTTTATGGCCTGGCTACAGGTATGAGCAAAGACCAGATGCGTGCCACTATACAAAACGAAAGACGTATAGAACTTGCTTTTGAGGAGAGCCGCTACTGGGATATTCGTAGATGGAAGATTGCCGAAACGGTGATGACCAAGCCGCTTACTGGCGTAAGTATTGTGAAGCAGAACACAAGCTTAATCTATAACCCAATAACCGTTTTAACACCTAAGTTTTTTGTTCCTAAAATGTACCTGTACCCTATACCTTACGACGAAGTGTTGAAAAATCCTAATATGAAACAAAACCCCGGATGGTAATTCCTGATCAATTTAACCAATTAATTAAGCAGCTATGAGAAAAATAATACTTTTCTTTCAAATAATAATAACCTTGCTTCCGGCGGCATTGTATGCTCAAAGTACAACCATTACAGGTAAGATACGCGATGTTGCGGGTGTTTTACCCGGCGTATCTGTTGTGGAAAAGGATATTCCAACCAACGGCGTTGTAACCGATGCTAACGGTAAATTTACACTAACCCTGAGGGGACAGTCCAGGACAATTATAGCAAGATTTATAGGCTATGCCACTCAAGAGTATAAGGTCGGCAGTTCTAATACTGTGGATATTATTATGCAAACCAATACAAATGGTTTGGATGAGGTAGCTGTAGTAGCTTATGGCACCAAAAAACGTATCACCGTTACAGGCGCGGTAAGTTCAATATCTGCCAGCGACATACGTACTGTGCCAACCGCTAATGTGCAAAACGCCTTAACAGGTAAATTGCCGGGGTTCTTTTCTCAGCAGGGTTCAGGCCAACCGGGTAAAGATGCTTCTGACTTTTACATAAGGGGCGTGAGCTCACTAAACCCCGCAGGTAACCAGCCGCTAATTATTGTTGATGATATTGAGTACAGCTATGACCAATTGCAGCAGATCAACGTAAACGAAATTGAAAGTATATCTATTCTTAAAGATGCCTCAACTACTGCTGTATACGGTATTAAAGGTGCAAACGGTGTATTGGTGGTAACCACCCGCCGTGGTAAAAGCGGCACACCAAAAGTAAACCTGAGACTTGAAGGCGGTATGGCGCAACCAACCAAAACGCCAAAGTTTTTAGATTCTTACCAATCGGCAGTGTTGATTAACGAGGCGCAAAAAAATGATGGTATACAGCAATCGTTTACCCAGGCAGATCTCGGCGCATTTAAGAATGGCACTGATCCTTATGGCCATCCAAATGTTAACTGGTACGACAAGGTGTTTAAAAACTACAGTACACAGGCCAATACCAATTTAGATATCTCGGGCGGAACTAACGCTTTAAGGTATTTTATTTCGGGCGGTGCCTTAAGTCAAAATGGTTTGGTACGCGACTTTGCCGATCCGCAGAGCCTGGTTAATACCAATTACTATTTTAAACGTTATAACTTTCGCTCCAACCTCGATCTTAAAGCTAACAAAACACTCGATCTTCGTTTAGATGTAACCACCCGTTTTAGCGATCTGAATCAGCCTTATAATGAAAATGCGGTAGGCGAGGTATATAATTTTACAAAAGAAACGCCATTTACAGCTCCGTACTTAAATCCTAACGGCTCATACGCTTATGCGTATTCACCCTTTAACCCCGATCACCTGCCTACGCTAAACGCCAGGCTGGCAACGGGCGGGTACCAGCATTCGCGCCGTACCGATTTTAACTTCCTGTTTGGTGCTACGCAAAAACTGGATGCAATTACCGATGGCCTTAGCTTAACCGGCAGGGTGGCCTATTCAAGTATTGAGCAATTTACTAAACAAATATTTAACGGAGGGGGTAACGGTGATGGTATCCCTGCTTATCATTATAATCCTATTACCGATCAGTACGCGTTAAGACCCGGCGCTACCTATGTTTACCAAACCTACGCTTTAACCGGTAATACCGACCTTAACAGCAATAACTATAATATTCAGCTGTACGCCAATTATGATCGTACCTTTAGTAATACGCATCACTTTTCGGGGCTTATATTATTCAATCAAACATCAGATACTTTCTTTGCACAACCACTTCTTGATCCAGCTCAGGTGGGTGTGCCGCAAAAATTCAGGGGGATATCCGGTAGAGCAAGTTATGATTACAAACAAAAATACCTCATTGATTTCAACGTAGCTTACAACGGTACCGATAGGTTTGCCGCTAATCACCGCTATGGCATTTTTCCAGCGGTAAGTGTGGGTTATAACCTGGTTAAGGAGTCGTTTTTTAGCAATGCGCTACCCATATTCAGCCTGTTTAAATTACGTGGAAGTTACGGTTTAGTAGGGTCTGACGCTGCACCGGGTAACCGTTATGTTTATAACCAGGTTTACAACCAGGGCGCTCCGTATAGCTATGGGCAATCAGCGCAGGGTTATAATACGATATCAGAAGGAGCACTTGGTAACCCCAATGTAGTTTGGGAACGCGCCCGCAAACTGGATATAGGATTAGATATGAACCTATTTCAGGACAAAATATCTGTTACAGTTGATTATTTTCATGACATCCGTTATAACCAGCTGATCACCCCGGGTAGCGTGTCGGAAATACTGGGTGTGGTGCTACCTGCTATAAATATCGGTAAAACGCAAAACCAGGGTATAGACGGGCAGATAAGTTACCACGGTAATTTTGGTAAAGTGCAGTACAATGCAGGCTTTGTGTTCTCGTATGCTAAAAACAAAATACTGTTCGAAGACGAAGCAACGCCAGCATATCCATACCTTGCCCGCACCGGCCATCCTATTGGCCAGCAGTTTGGTTATCATTACTTAGGCTATTATACAGCTGCCGATATAGCTGAAATTACTGCTTACCGTGCCGGTCATGGCAATTCAAATGCTGGTAATACTATTGCTATACCTGATAATGGCATTCCGTTGCAACCCGGCGATCTTAAATACCAGGACCTTAACGGAGATGGTGTGATCAATGTGTTCGACCAAAGGGCTATTGGCAAACCTAACCTTCCTAATACTGTTTTAGGGTTATCTTTGCAGGTGGCTTATAAAGGGTTTAGCATGAGTGTATTAATGCAAGGCTCATTCAACTATAGCTTTGCTGTACTGGGTACGGGTATAGAACCTTTCCAGAGCCAGTTTCAGCCAATACATGAACAGCGCTGGACTCCCCAGAATTCTGTTAATGCCAACTTCCCCCGTTTGGGTTTAAACCCAACATCAGTAAATAGCCCTACAGCATATTTTTCTGATTACTGGCTAATAAACGCCTATTACATCAGGGTAAAAACTATAGATATCGGTTACCAGTTACCAGCCAAACTATTACCGTTTAAAATAAATAACGCGCGTATTTATCTGAGTGCATACAATTTATTCACTTTTGATAACTATAACAAATACCAGCAGGATCCGGAGATATCTACCAATACCGCGGGTGATGCTTACATTAATCAGCGTGTTATTAACCTGGGTGTCCAGCTTGGTTTTTAACAGGCTCTTTATAACAGGTAATGGGGTTAACGTTGACAAAACGTTAACCCTTTTTTGTAAATATGCGGCACCAATAACTGATTTTAATACATTAGCATTATGTTTCCTACAATAGGCGATCTTTTCTATTACCTGTTTAATGTCCGTATCAGTTTCCCTGTCCAAACCTTTGGTTTTTTTGTTGCGCTGTCCTTTTTGTTAGCATACATCGTGTTTAAATCTGAATTTAAACGGTATGAGGTTAATGGTAAGATCCACGCCTTTAGACGGAAAGTTATCATCGGTAAACCAGCTTCAGTATTGGATATTGCCGTTAATTTCTTATTGGGTTTTTTATTCGGTTTTAAAGTGTTAGGGATTGTTTTTAACTATGGTGCTTTCGCTCAGGAGCCAAGGGGGTATATTTTGTCTGTACAGGGAAGCCCAATTGCCGGCTTACTGGCGGGTTTAGCTTTTGCCTGCTGGGTATATTTCGACAGGAAGAAGCATGTTTTGACCCAGCCTGAAATTGTTGAACAAATTGTGCATCCTTACCAGTTGATGGGTCTGATGGTTTTCAGCCTTGGTTTTTTTGGCTTTATCGGCGCAAAACTTTTCGACAGCGCCGAGCATATCGATCAGTTGTTTTATAATCCCTGGAGTACATTATTCTCTGCTAACGGCTTTACCTACTACGGCGGTTTAATATTCGGCGCGCTTACTTATCTTTATATTGGTCATCGCTATGGTATGAAACAGGTGCATCTGGCGGATATGGGCTCGCCGGGCATGATGCTGGCCTATGGCATCGGCCGCATTGGCTGCCAGCTATCCGGAGATGGCGATTGGGGGATTGTCAACAACCATATCAAATCACTATGGCTTGGCTGGTTACCCAACTGGATGTGGTCATCACGTTTTCCGCATAATTCTATTAATGCAGGCTTGCCAATTGCGGGTTGCAACGGTAATTATTGTAACCAATTGGTTAAGGGGGTTTACCCCACATCACTTTATGAACTTGTTTTATGTATTGGGATGTTTTTGCTGATATGGGCGTTTCGCAAAAATATTAAAACACCCGGGCTAATGTTCAGTATCTACCTTATCCTGAACGGTGGTGAACGTTTTTTGATAGAACATATCCGCATAAATTTTAATTACAGCGTTTTTGGCTTTACATTTACACAAGCAGAATTTATAGGCGGCCTGATGCTGCTTGGCGGACTTGCCGGCTTAGTTATTATAACGCTTAATAAATTAAAGAACAAGCCGCTGGTAAACTGAATACTGTTTTTGGACACCCGATTATTGATATTTAAAGCATGAGACCTTTTGTTGTTGTTGGTTTATTTTTTTGCTTTTTGTGCTGTAAAACAAGCGCGCAGTTTAAAAGAACGCCCAACCTTACCGATATTAAATTTATAGTTGAAGAAGCCCCGGAATGGTCGGATTTGCTCAAAAGGAACAGCGGCTGGTTTGGTGGCGACGGCATATATACCATACCATTTAACGGGGTTAAAAACCGGCGGGCAAATACCCGGGATAGTATCCTCTTTATATTCAGCGATACTATGGTAGGTGAAATTAAGGACAATACCATAATGCCAGGTTACAAAATGATCCATAATTCGGTGGCCATTTTAAACGGTAATGCGCCCCTAAAAAGCCAAATGAAATTTTATTGGGATAAAGACGCTAAGGGTGATGCAGAGCCTGTTTTTAGTCCTAAAACGCCCCAAACAGATGCAGCCGACTATTACTGGCTGGGTGATGGCTTTGTAAACCAGGTGCTTGGTAATAGTATTTATATTTTTGGTTACAGAATACGTAATGTAAGTACCGGTGCATTTGGATTTAAAGAAGTGGGTAATACACTTATAAAAATTCCGGCAGGAAGTAAACCTCCGTTCAAAGATGCCGTGCAAATGGATTCCCCTTTTTTTTTAACGGATAAAAAAGGCGATTCAGGATCATTTGGTGCCGGTATTTATGTAAATACTAAACATGCCGGAGCACCGTATCCCGATGGCTACATATATGTGTACGGGGTTAAAGGCCTGGCTAAAAGTTTGCTTATTGCACGCGTACTGCCAAAGGATTTTGAAAGTTTTGACAAGTGGAGCTATTGGAATGGTAAGGCCTGGGTGGGCGATATCCATGCCGCTGCAGATGTTACCGATGGTGTTTCTAACGAATTGAGCGTTTCGGTTTTGCCGGACGGACGTTACGCTTTGGTATTTCAATTTGGCGGCATGAGTACTACCGTCGGCATGCGGATAGGGGCGAGCCCCAGGGGGCCGTTTGGCCCTATGATTAAGCTGTGGGATTGCAAGCCCGACCTCACTGAAAAAACTTTTGTAGTGTATAATGCCAAGGCGCACCCCAGTCTTTCCAAACCCGGCGAACTGCTCATCAGCTATAATGTTAACTCCGTCGAATTTATCAAGGACCTTACCACGCATCCTAATTTATATCGCCCAAGGTTTATCCGGGTAAAATTCCAATAATTTCATAATTATTTGCAAGTAAATAAATTATCATCTACCTTCGCTAAATCAATTTAGCATTCGAACCTAACTGTATATTATGAAAAAGATCATCCTGTTGGCAGCAATCGTTGCATTATGTTCATTTAAACCCAAAAAGCCAGTTAACGTGGTGTTTTTTGGCGATTCTATTACCGAATATGCGGTACAGCCAGCAGGCTTTATTACTTTGATACAGCAGCGGTTAAAGGATGAGCATAAAGATACTGATTACACGGTTAGCGGTGCAGGCATTGGCGGCAACAAAATTTATGACCTATACCTGCGTTATGAAGATGACGTACTTGCTAAAAACCCCGACGTAGTAGTGATATGGGTAGGCGTAAACGATGTATGGCATAAGCGCCTTGCCGGTACCGGTACAGATTATGATAAGTTTGGCCGTTTCTATACTGCTTTGATCAAAAAGTTCCAGGCTAAGCATATTAAGCTGGTTTTGTGCACACCCGCTTGCGTAGGCGAAAAAATAGATTACAGCAATGAGCTCGATGGCGATTTAAATAAGTATTCGGAAAGCATCCGCGATATGGCCAAGCAGTACAACTGCGACCTGGTAGATTTTCGCAGTTTGTTTCATGAGTATGGCCTTAAAAATAACCCGCAAAATAAAGACAACAGCATCTTAACAAAAGATGGCGTGCACCTTAATGATGAGGGCAATAAATACGCAGCCGAACTAATGTACAAGGCCGTAATTAATTAGGAGTATTAGAGTTGGTTTATATTTGATTTAAAGGAGGTGGGGCGCGCCTCCTTTTTTTGTAATAATAATTATTAATTGAAATATAAGATGCGAATAAATAAAAGCTTACTTACCTGTGCTGCATTGCTATTGGGCACTGCCTTGTTTGCCCAGCAACCAAACCTCGTTAAATATGTTAATACCCGGCAGGGCACTAACACGAAGTACGAATTCTCTTACGGTAACACGTACCCGGCTACATCCCTGCCTTTTGGTATGAACACCTGGACACCGCAAACCGGAAAGAACGGTGATGGCTGGAAGTATCAGTATTTCCAGAAAACTATCCGTGGCTTTCAGCAATCGCACCAGTGCAGCTCATGGGTTAACGATTACGCTGTGTTTAGCCTGATGCCGGTTACCGGTAAATTGGTAGTTAACGAAGATGAAAGGGCCGCATCATTTAGCCATGATAATGAGATTGCGCAGCCAGGTTATTATAAGGTTAAGCTGGATAATCAAATCACTACAGAGATTAGCCCTACAGAACGTGGTGCCCATCTGCGGTTTACGTTCCCAAAAGGCCAGAGCTCGTACCTCGTGCTGGATGGGTACACCAAAATGAGTATGGTGAAAATTAATCCTGAAAAAAGGATGATAACCGGTTGGGTCAATAACTGCCGCTGGGCGCCGCAAAGCTTTAAAAATTATTTTGTAATTGTATTTGATAAACCTTTTGCTGGTTACGGTACCTGGGAAAATAAAAAAAATACCACAAGCGCTCAACAAACAGAAGCAGAAGGGGAGGGTGCAGGCGCCTATTTGAAATTTAAAGATGGTGAAACGGTATCTGTAAAAGTAGCATCATCCTATATCAGTCCTGACCAGGCGCTGCTAACATTGCAAACAGAGCTTGGCCAGCACGGCTCATTTGAAGACACCCACAAAGCCGCAGATAAAGTTTGGAACACGCTGCTGGGCCGCATGGCGGTAGAGGGCGGCACCGAAGAGCAAAAGGCTACGTTTTACTCTTGCCTGTATCACGCCAACTTGTTTTCGCACCAGTTTTTTGAGTATGGTAAAGAGGGCAAGCCTTATTACTACAGCCCATATGATGGTAAAATTCATGACGGATACATGTATACCGATAATGGCTTTTGGGATACCTTTCGGGCACAATTCCCACTAAATACCATTATGCACCCAAAAATGGAGGGCCAGTATGTAAATGCTTTACTGGATGCGCAGCAGCAATGCGGCTGGTTGCCGGCATGGTCGTTCCCGGCAGAAACGGGCGGCATGCTGGGCAACCATGCTATATCCCTGTTAACCGATGCGTGGGTAAAAGGCATCCATACCTTCGACCCAAAACGTGCTTTAGACGCTTACTACCACGAAGCTACCAACAAGGGCCCATGGGGAAGTGCTAATGGCAGGCCCGGATGGAAAGAATATTTTGCTGATGGCTACGTGCCATTTAGCCCGCAAACACAAGGCGCTACCGCCTGGACGCTGGAGTTCGCCTACGACGATTTTTGCGGCTATCAGCTGGCTAAACAAACTGGCGATGCTCATTATCAAAACGTGTTTGGCCGGCAGATGTATAATTATAAAAACCTGTTTGATGTGAAAACTGGTTTTATGCGTGCTAAAGATGCCCGGGGAAATTGGATAGAGCCTTTTGATCCGCTGGATTGGGGTGGGCCTTATACCGAAGGAAATGCCTGGCACTGGACCTGGTCTGTTTTTCAGGATGTGCAGGGCTTAATTAATTTAATGGGTGGCAACAAGAATTTTACCGATAAAATGGACGCTGTATTTACCCAGCCGGGAACCATTAAAGTAGGGGGCTATGGGCAGGTAATTCATGAGATGACCGAAATGGCGGCCTTTAAAATGGGCCAGTACGCGCAGGGGAACGAGCCTATTCATCACCTGTTGTATATGTATAACTATGCAGGCCAGCCCTGGAAAGCACAACAACACCTGCGCGAGGTAATGGAGAAAATGTACAACGCCGGCGAAAACGGCTATCCCGGCGATGAGGACGAAGGCCAGATGTCGTCATGGTATGTGTTAAGCGCGGCGGGTATTTACAGCGTTTGCCCCGGCACGGATGAGTATGTGATAGGTAGCCCGGCATTCAAAAAAATGACAATCACACTGGAGGATGGTAAAAAGTTTGTGATAGAGGCCAATAATAACAGTAAACAAAACGTGTATATCCAGTCGGCAAC
>JAQNCM010000186.1 GCA_029237615.1 Mucilaginibacter sp. | reverse complement strand
TAACTCAAGGATTGCTTCATTTATTAGCGTAGGAGAGTTAACGCTTTTAAATTTAAACATATAGCCCTCGGGCACCAGCCAATTGCCGAGGTTTGTCCCCCTCATTAAAAATGGCTTGTTATCAGGTCCGATTATCTCCTTCCCTTTTACAGTAATAAATTTTCCAACCTGGGCTTTTATAGCAAACGGGGCAATTGTGAGCAATAAAAATGCAAGGTATAGTGTGCGTTTTTTCATAAAAAAATATAAATTAGGTGTACGGGTAATTAACAGAAATAAAGATATAGATGACCTGCTACCTTTATTTCACAGGCTAAGATAATATTATACCGATTATCATTTGTATACATTTGTATGTAACATTTTTACACTAAAAAGGCAGGCTTAATTCTGATACGCTTAAACAACAATGTATTTTTGTTTAACGTTACTTTACAGGGCAAAAACAAAAAAAAGCAACCATTTAAACCCCGGATAATGAAACGCATAAAAATTATTTTATTTTTCAGTTTGTTGTTATCGGCAAACGCTTTTGGACAAAATTTAAAGGTGGCCGTAGCCGCCAATCTGCAATCGTTGATTAAAGTTTTGGGGGCTGATTTTCAGAAAAAAACAGGAATAGTGATAGAACCTATTGTGGGCCCATCAGGTAACCTGGTAGCACAGGTGCGCAATGGCGCCCCTTTTGATCTTTTTTTATCTGCTGATATGAGCTTTCCGGAAACACTTTTTAAAGAAGGATTTAGCACAAAAAAGCCTGTTGTATATGCCCAGGGCAGTTTGATCATCTGCAGCAATCAAAATGTGGGATTTGAAAATTGGGAAAGATTGTTGCTCACTGACCGGATAAAAAAAATAGCCCTGGCCAATCCGGCTATAGCGCCTTACGGAAAAGCCGCAACAGAGGTATTAAAGCAGAAAGGTATTCTTGGTAACGTGAAGTCAAAAATTGTTACGGGCGAAAGTATCTCGCAGGTAAATACTTATATTACAACAGGGGTTGCAGATGTTGGATTTACGACACAATCGCTGGTAAAAGATCCTGCCAATAAAACAAAACTTTACTGGCTGATTATCGATCCAAAAACATATTCACCGATAGACCAGGGGATGGTGCTTTTAAAACATGCAGCAGCCAACGCTGATGCCGAAAAATTTTACCAATACATTTTAAGCCCTGCGGCTAAAGCCATTTTTAAGGACTATGGTTATCATGTGCAGTAATACCTTAAAAAACACTATGGTTAAAATCCATTCATATCATTATTATAAAAATCACCTGGATGGATCTTAACCCAATTTGGCTCACTTTAAAATTAGCGGGTATAGCTACGTTTTTACTGCTGGTGATTGGCTTACCTGTTGCCTGGTGGCTTTCAAGGGGGCGATCAGTTTTTAAAGTAATTTTAGAAGCAATCATAACCATGCCTTTGGTATTACCGCCATCCGTACTGGGCTTTTACCTGTTACTCGCTTTTAGTCCGCAGCATGGGGTGGGTAAATGGCTGCTGGATACTTTTAATATCCAGTTTGTATTTTCGTTCCAGGGATTAGTGCTGGCGTCAATGCTCTATAGCATGCCTTTTATGATAGGCCCCATAAAATCAGCATTACAACAACTGCCTGTTTCCCTGTCCCAAGCCTCATATTCGTTGGGTAAAACCAAATGGCAAACCTTTTTAAAGGTGCTGCTGCCAAATATCAGGCAATCTTTATTAACGGCTGTTGTGCTCACTTTTGCACATACCTTAGGCGAATTTGGCGTGGTGCTAATGATTGGCGGGAATATTCCCAACATTACGCGGGTAGCGTCGATCGCAGTGTATGACTCGGTTGAGCAAATGGATTACCATGCGGCTAATGTATATTCGCTTATCCTGTTTGCCATTACCTTTGTGATGGTTACGGGTGTATTCGTTTTTAATAAATACCAGTTAAAAAGCCCCTTAGAATGATCAGAGTAGACATTGAAAAGCGGCTACAGGCTTACCACGGGCACCAGGTATTAAAAATTGCACGTCAATTGGAACCAGGCAGCATTACCAAAATTTACGGGCCTTCGGGTGCCGGAAAGTCCACCCTTTTAAAAATAATCGCCGGATTTATTCAACCTGAAAGGGGAAATATAACGGTTAACGGTGTTACCTGGTTGGATACTTCTTCAAAAATAAACCTTCCGCCCCAAAAGAGGATAGCCGGCTTCGTTTTCCAGGATTATGCCCTTTTCCCGAACATGACGGTTCAGGAGCACCTGGCATATGCAACCGGCGACAAGCTATGGATAGAAAGATTATTGAAGATTGGAAAACTGGAAACTTTAACCAGTCACAAACCGCAGTTTCTGTCAGGAGGCCAGCAGCAACGTTTAGCCATTTTAAGGGCGCTGGCTATTAAGCCTAAATTACTGTTAATGGATGAACCCTTTTCGGCATTAGACCCGGAGATGAAGGGATCACTTATTAATAATCTGAAAATAATTTTTAAGGAAGCGGGTACGACAGTTTTGATCGTGAGCCATAATCCACAGGAGTTGGAAGGTTTGGCTGATGATGAGCTGTTTATATTATAATCAAACTTGTTTTGGTTGTAAAAAAATATAAATTTGGTGTAATGAAAACCAAGCCTTTCCTTATTCCCGCAATTATAGTTTTAATTGCAGGCCTTGCATTTTTTGTGCGTTGCAAAACCGCATTAAAAACCGATTCTTCAGAGATATCTCAATTTTTAAATAAGTTTAATAACAGTATAAATGAGGGTAACGCCGATACCCTGATGGCCTGTTTTAAAACAGACAAAAAAACAAAGGCGCTGGTACGTTTGGTAAATTTATTAGCAGGTAAAAAGGGCGCTGACGGCATGAAGCCGCTGACAACTATCAAGCTTGATATTGATAAGGCTGAGATTAAAAACATCAGCAACGACCTGGTAAATGTAACTATCCCGGCAAGTTTCAGTCATGCAACAGTTAATGACAAACAATCCGTACTGGTCCTAAAAATATATAAAGTTGCACCACATGAACTAAAGATCATACAGGCAGATGCGCGCCAATTTTTAACGGATTATTTAGCCTATGAAAATTTTGTAAAAAGTAAAACGGAGGCTGAAAAGGTTACTTATAGCGCAATAACCTTGACTGCATTTAAAACAGCAGATCAATTAAAAACGAGGTATGATAGCGTGATATGGTTTGCTCACCTGCACAACCAGACTTACTTTTATGTAATAAAAGGTAAATGGAATATTGAGAAAGATATAGTCAGGGATAAAGATTCTACTATTGACCCTTATAAAATGGGCCTTGTTAACCCAGCTCTAAAAGAGATAATTCCCGCTGAATATGATCTGGTACATAACATTAACGGAACCTTTACCGGCCTCGTTGAAGTTGAAAAAAATGACAAAAAAGGGTTTTACAACCTTAACGGCCGAATTGTAGTTCCTGTAAACTATGACCAGATATTTCCGATTGAAGACGAAAATAATTTGGCAGTTCTCAAAAATGGCAATAATTATTTTTATTTGAAA
>JAQNCM010000515.1 GCA_029237615.1 Mucilaginibacter sp. | reverse complement strand
TCGCTGCTGTCGCTGCCACTGCCCTCGCTGCCGCTCACCGCGTCCTGCCAATTAGGAAAAGCCTTGAAGAACTTGTTAACGGAATAGCGTAGCGACTTCTCCTTCTTCCATTTAGCGTTGAATTCAGAAACTGGTCTCCGAGCATCTAGGCAGCACGGCAAAGCGTGTCGACAAACCTCCCATGCAGGGAATGTTCAGCAGGACCCTGTTCTTGACCTTGGCGGATGGCCGTGAGATAGTGCTACAGTTTCGCACTGAGCCACTCGACCTGGACGCTTTTCAGATTGCGAAGAGGGCTTTGGGCGCCATCGTGCCTGATGCCAAAGCCTTGGAGAACGAGGAGCTTCTCAGCGAGCATGTTTGGGCTTATTCCCTCACCCGTCTGCATGGCAAGATGTGGATCCGCGGGGTTGAGGGCAAGGGCGCGGAGGGCCGAATTGCTATCAACAGGTCCCTCGGTCGCGCTTTCTCCAAAGGCTACATCAGCAGCAGCAGCGGGGAGGCCGTCAATAGCAAGATCCGACCTCATCTGGAGGCTATCTTGGCATCGCCATCACAGGAAATCCTCCCGTACCGGCATCACTTTGAAAGCTTCCTTGAGAAGCTGGAAGAGCTGAAAAAGCTCCCGCTGTGGGTCGCCCATTACGACCTCAACGAAGTAAACGTTCTAGTCGACGAGGATTGCCACGTTACCGGCTTGATCGACTGGGAGCTGTCCTCACCATTGCCATTTGGAGTTGGCTTCGGTCGCATTCACACCCTTGCTGGCGAATACTCGAACGGGGAGTTTTGCATGCCTGATGAATTCGAGGTCACGGAACGGGCCTTTTGGAATGGGCTGTTTGATGGGACGCCAGCAGATATTCGAGACATGTTAAAGAAAGAGATGGCCCTGGTCCAGGATGCAGTCATCCTCGGGACTTTGTTGGATTGCTTCTTCTTAGTGGACGGGAAGGTCGGCTTTGGCGAAGTTTCTCTGAAGGCTCTCCCCAAGTTTCTTACCTACCGAATTCCTTTTGTCAGAGGGAGTGAGGCCCCGTACGGAGAGATCAGAGCTGTTTAGCTAGTGCAACCTATGTCTTGTTGATTAAGGAGGACGAGGTAAATAGGCGCCAAACTCACCAAGAGCAGAGCTCCATATTAGAGGGCAAGGCGTATGTCGTGCATTTTGATGGACTTGCCACGGGCCATATTTAAAATGTACGCATTACGAGCCTTTGACCATGATTGTGTGCCTCCCAGACGCCAAAATTGCCCGCTGACTGAGTTTGCTCTTTGCCCGCCTTGCCCGCCTTGCCAGCCTTGCCCGCCCTTGTCTGCCCGCTAGTACAGACTCACCCGGCGTAACAGACGTCGATACCACGAGGGCTGCCACTCATCTGATCTCCTTCCAGCTGTCTAGGCAGACGCCGGATAGATCTGCCCGTCGGCCGCCGGGCAGCGAACGCAAGCCAGTGTCAAGAAGGTAGTGTTGCGGCGTCAAGATAATTCGGACCCTCACGTAAACCAGCAGTGGAACGAGGAGCAGGCGACCACCGCGCAAGGACCCGAATCCACTTCCGCTTGCTGTGTCGGTAGCGACAAGTGAGTCTCCGTTCAGCGGCTGAGCGCGATGCGGAAAGCCAATACACTTCTTGGTGCGGAGCGCCACGGCGATGTGGACCTGAGAGGCTCCCTTCTAGGCAGCAGCACGTCCCGTCGTTGGACTTGATGAGCCTCGGTTCTTTGCCGCTTGTTCGAGTGGACATATCAATTATGGTGGCCAATCGTGGCGAATTCACGAGCGACGGTCGACTCCGCGTCGGGTTACGAAGGTGTTATGGGTAAGTTCCGCACTCACTGTCAGGTATCCCAATCGATCAATTGTCGGTAAATTCGGTCAGCCAAGACTTCCTAGTAAAGTTGCAGTAATAAAAGCGAAGTACCTTGCAGCGCAAGCAAACCATAGCTCAGACTGGTATAGCGGCGTCCTTGGCAAAACTAGCAGTGACCTGACAGGGGCGAAATATACCTCTGCAAGTGTGGTCTCCAGCCGCTAAAAGGCTTTACGAAATGGGCTGCATGTACCTCCATGTCCCCTGGTAAGCGTGAGCGGCTCCTAATATACTGTAATGAGTCACCGCGACTAGTCAACGAAGAGGATCACGATAATGGGACAATGGACCACGGCGCAATCCGCATGCATCTTGGGATCGTCGCGCTTCAGGTTTGGCAGCCCGACCCGATCTGTAGTCATGCCACGATTTCAAGAACGACACCGTTGACAGTGCAGACAGGCTATCTGCAGCTCAGTGGCGGCCCACGAGCCGTTCGAAGAAGCCATTTTGAACTTGATACCGTGCTATGGCTGTATCCGTAAGTATTTTGGATGCCAACCTCATCCTTGGCTAGGCCCGGGGCGCCCACAAACTTGCTGGTATCGGTGCATGGGCGCCTCTCAGCGGGGGCGTGGAGTTCGGCAGCAGCGGTGGCCCAATTGGAAGCATTTCCGCTGCTGAGCCGTCGCCACAGCCCAAGGCCAATTATCTGCGGCCGCCTGCTGCAGCAGCGCTGAGTCACGTCAACCAACCATCTCCCCACCACCGTCTTTGGATCAAACAGTCGGCCATGACCGACTTTGTTCCTTTCGCAAACACACCGGCTTCCCATAATGAACATGACAACCTCCCAGACACAGCTGCACCGATCTGTCAAGACAGCCAAATCCCTACCAAGCACGTTGCCAGACACTACGGCACAAAAGCCGTCCTTCGTGAGCGAACATCCTACCGCAGCCGGTGTACGCGCACAGGCTCAGAAACCACATCACGACCAGATCATCGAGTCCTTGCAGTCCAAAAAACGGCCACTGAACGCAGCGTCTGCAAGCTACTCACTGCCTGCAAAGAGAGCGCGGTTGGCGCGGACGGAGGCACAAACGCGTAAACCTTCAGCCATACTCATGAGATGGAATGACAGTACTAAAGTGCTAGTTGTTGTAGAATCTCCCAGGCGAAGCGCGAGGCTTCAAATACAGCAGCACTTTGCAAAGGGTGAGCGGCCTCGTACCAGCCACTCGGCGCCTCTGGCAGGAGCCGGGTGTGATTCGTCATCGCCAGCCCGAGCAAGACTACCGCGGACGCATACGCAACGATCTGAAGTTGAGGCCAAGGAAGCAGAAGACAATCATAAGGTATGTAAGACATCGTTTGCTCAAGGAAGTTCAGTTGCTCACAGTTTGCATGACAGCCTTCGCCTTGCAAGCGCCCATCCACCGCAATCCTTGAGCACGACGTCGAGGAACGAGAGCAAGCCTCCCCACCCGCGCGACAACAGAAGCGACAGATCGGCAGCGACGGTGACGACAACGAACAACAGCCAAAGCGGGCACGGTTGACGCGAGAGAACCTAGCCCAGTTCGACAAGATGGCGAAGAAAAAAGGAACCAACAACGCATTGGTGTCTGCTGCCCCAGAATCCACAGGCGGGTCGACAACGACGAGGACCACCTCGACCACGACGTCCGGTTTTGCTATCAAGGCCTACGAAAATGGCATTCTCAATCCCCTCGATTCGAAACCACCCGCCAACTTCGCGGAAATTCGTGAACGATATCATGAACCGCGCGGGACGGCCTCGCCCACCGAGTCGGTATACGAGGGCTATGTTAATACCGTTGAATCAACCTGTAATGAAGCGACTATGGTGTTTGAAGTGGGCGGACATCTGCTGAAGAAACATGCCAAAGGTTATCAAAAAGCCTTCAACCAGGCATTTACAGGTTTTCCGGCGGATGTTGGCTTCAACAACAGCCTGTCCGCACCGCAGCCCGACTTTGTCGAAGGTCTTCGGATGCAAGAATTCCGCCCGTTCCCTGTTCACAAGCATGTCGACGGGGCCGTTCTGTACAAGGACAATCCTAACTCATTGACCTTGCCCCACCTGGCGGGGGAGTGGAAGGGACCCGGCGGCAATATGAAAGAAGCGACGCTCCAGAGCGCCTATGACGGGGCGGCTCTTGTCTACGCCCGGAACAAGGCCCTTGCCTATCTTGGGAAGTCCGACCCCCCCGGCCACGCAGAGGTCACAACTTTCACCACGGATTGGACTAATCTCACCTTGTATGCCCACTATGCTGCTCCGGCGGAGGACCAGACGCTCGAATACCACCAGTATCCCATCAAGTCAATCAATCTCATAGACTCCCATCAAGGGCACAAGGACGGTCGGAAGGGTCTTAGGAATGAACAGGGTCACGCATTCAAACAGTCATGCACTCTGAGGGACCAGCTCAAGGAGCAC
Source organism: Mucilaginibacter sp. (assembly GCA_029237615.1). Classification (GTDB taxonomy): domain Bacteria; phylum Bacteroidota; class Bacteroidia; order Sphingobacteriales; family Sphingobacteriaceae; genus Mucilaginibacter. Next base: position 2,653 of record JAQNCM010000515.1, on the reverse strand, counting down.
TGGAAGCAGCGTTGCAATGGTATCCTGTCCTCCGCCGAAGGGGTCCTTCTGCCCATTCCAGGCGGCACTCTCGAGGCCACTCACGCACACGAAGACGAGTCTGGCTATGAGATAGTCGAGCAACCATGTGAACCCACTCCACCAACTTCTTCTAAAGCAAAACGCCAGTCCAACCACGGCAAGAAGTCAAGTTCTATCTCTTCGTCGAAGTCATCCCCGTCTGTCAATTCCGTACCCAGCAGTGGTGGCCAGAAGCGGAAAATCTCTCCGCGGGGATCTTTCGAGGAGTCATCCAAACAAAGGAGTAAGGTGCATGGCTACTGGGAAATGGACGACGAGAGTGGCCAATACTTCCACAAGCGCTCGAATGGCGCAGTGGTTTGGTTCGAGGATTCTGATGATGGAAATTAGGGGGTGTCTGTTCCGAGCTCAGCTCGCGGACGGAGGGATCCTCGGCCTCCGACACGGCGAAGGCTATTTGTTGTGAGCCCACAATGTACTTCTTGGGGTATGCGCGCTTGATGTAGGAGAGACCAAAGCTGGTGGCGAGACGCGAGTTCGTATGGATCGGCGCTGCATTTGCGGAAACAAGTTGTGTTAATGAACAGGCTGTCCGCAGTTGAAAGAACCAACACAGTAATAGAGACGCGTATTGATAACATTGTCGAAACAACCGCAAATTCTTGACCTCCCCCTCAAGAGCCAAATGGGTAGATTGTAGCTTTGCTGCCAACCTTTACCGAGCGGCCGCTTCTAAATCATGGTAAGGAGGCCCGCAAGAGTTGTGCGTACTCGCTTTTGGATGCTGCTTTTGATATGTGGAAGCTGTCACGACTCTTGCATGCAAGGCAATATCACTACCGGGCCGCGTCGGATGTTGGAACGCCGCTCGACTCATATTCTTTTGAACAAAACTCGACGCTCCAAGCATCGGGGCTCAATGTTGGCTATCAAGCAACTGCCTTGAATAGGTGCTACAGCGGACTATACTCGACTACCCTTCAAGCTCTCACCAGAGAGCAATAGCGATTCCATGAAACATCTCACGGCTAGCCGTGAGGAAAGCGGTCACATCGAAGACCAATCGCGCCAGGATCAAGCACCGCCGACTATGTGAGATCATCTCCACCCTCCAGCGGGCTCTTGTCATCTCCAACGTTGTCCCTTTCACCGGGCCGCTCGATACTTCCGCGACCATTTCTGAGGACCAGTTGCCGACCCGCGCGCCGTGGTCCTCGCTTGGCACATGGGACGACGACATGATCCACCTGGTCCTCGGCCAGCTGATGGGATCTCATGGTTCGAACGAGCTACAGACGGTCAGCTCACTCCTATTGAAGGACTGCGAGGCTGCAACGGACAACGACGTCGCCCGCCGCATTGCATACGTGGAGAAGGTGCTCGTGCCGATCCATCTCGCTGAGGCATGTCATTGGGTTCTCATGGTCCTGGAGCGGTCGACAAAGTCAGTGTTCATATATGATTCGATCCCCGGCCCTGGTCATCGGGCGCCATTGCGGCCACTGCGGCTGCTTTTTCACCCACTTCTTACCCGGCGCATGCTCCTCGGACTTCCTGCTTCGTTTTGTCGCATGCCCACCACAGTGCAGCAGCCACGACAGCGGTGTCGCGGTGTTGGTGGCTGGCCTTCACGTTGCAGCCAACCCCACGTTTCCCATTCATGTCCCGCACTGGTTCAAGCCCGCGAAGCCCAGCTTGCCCGCGTCGCCGAGGCGCAACACACCCTGCAATGCATTGAGCGGCGGGCGATTTCCACGCACCGAAACACCCGGATATGGGTGGATTGGAAAGTGGGTTAACAAGAATCGATCCATGGCGACACTCAGGTATGTACTGTTCAAGACCATCCGCACCCGCGCGGAAAGAACATCTGCATGTCATCGGCGTTGTCGATCACCATGAGCCATCGACCGTGATCTTTATTTTCCAGCCAGTTCTTCACGATCGGCAGTATCTCCTTAGGATTGTCTCGCCCAGAGATCTCACATTGAAATGCAAGGGCCATGTATGATTGGAGAAAGCGTTCAGCGTTACTGGCGTGGACCCAGAAGACGGACAAGTCAGGATGACTTTCTCGCAACCGATATGCACACTCGAGGGCTACTTGGGTCTTTCTGCAATTGGTTAGCAAGAATTGAATGACAGTGAGAGCAACATACCCAATACCACCGAGGCCATACAATGACACTCTTCGATAGTAGGTTGAAGTCGGCACAAGCATTTCTTGTATCTTTTCTGCAATGGCTGTCCGTCCGGCAAAGGCGTCGTTTTTGGGGATATGGTACAGGAACTGCAGCAGCAATCGTCAAAATGTCGGTCCACATCTCAGATGGGGAGTACTTACACCACGACTTTGTACTGCTGATGAGGGCTGAGGAGAACAAAGCAAGCAGTCAGTATCGTATTCGCCTATATTGTAGCCCAGGATGGCCAGGGAGAATAATGATGTTGACCTCCAGGGCGCCCAGCATCAAGCTCTCTCCTCCTGACTGCCACCCATCGGCGTCGTGCACCCTCGTGAGTTCTCCCTCGCAAGAGGTCGGCAGATACAAGGAGCTCTAACATATCCCTAGTTTACATGCACCCCACGCAGCCCTCTTTTGTTAGACAGCACATGATGCCGTAACTTGTA
>JAQNCM010000162.1 GCA_029237615.1 Mucilaginibacter sp. | reverse complement strand
ATCCTGGAGGATGATGCCCAAAATGGTCCGGATCATATTGATGCGCATCGCTCTCCTGTTTTCGTTGCCGGAGGTTATGTGAAGCGAAACGCAGTAATTCATAACATGTATTCTACATCCGGGGTACTCCGCACTATCGAGCTGATATTAGGCCTGCCGCCAATGAGCCAGTATGATGCTGCAGCTGTACCGCTTTATGAATGTTTCAGCAATAAGCCTGATCTGTCACCCTACACAGCAAAACCGGCACAGGTTGATTTGGAACAACGTAATATCGCCGTTAACGAAAGCAGCAAAAAGTCGCAATCATTTAACCTTGCAAAAGAAGATGCGGTACCTGATCTGGAACTTAACGAGGTGATCTGGAAATATGTAAAGGGTGAGAATGCCATTTTACCGGCGCCCAAACGCAGCGCTTTTGTGATGCTGGAAAGGAAGAAAAAGGATAACGATTGATATTTTAAAAACCGTCTCTTTATTTTAACAAAATTTTCAATGGGCGGCAACGCACTGCGCTTTCAAGGTAATATTAAAACAAATTCCTATTTTAGACGGTTTTAAAACCAACACACATTACCTATGGCCGTATTAGAAAATGACTTCCTGAAAGTGGAAGCGGGCACAAAAGGGGCGCAGCTCATGTCTGTTTATGACAAGGCAAGCAATATCGAACACCTTTGGCAGGCAGATCCTAACGTATGGCCCTGGCATGCACCAAATTTATTCCCTATAGTTGGCGGCCTCATTAATAATGAACTGTTGGTGGATGGAAACACTTATCAAATGGCGCGCCACGGCTTTGCGCGGCAATCAGAATTTATTTTATTGGAAAGCGATGATGTGCATGCCTGCTATTCGCTCCCAAACTGTGAAAAAACATTACAGATCTACCCTTATAAATTTGATTTCCAGGTATTATATACGCTGATTGAAAATGCGCTCCGGATAACCTATAAATTGATCAATCATGATAAAAAGACCATTTATTTTTCTGTTGGCGCTCATCCGGCCTTGAATGTCCCATTTTATCCCGGTGAAAAATATGAAGATTATTACCTTGAGTTTGAACTTGAAGAAAAATTAACCACGCATCTTTTATCGCCCGAAGGCTTTTTCACAGGAGAAACACATCCTGTTGAAGCGCCTAAAAATAAATTATACTTAACCAGGGACCTGTTTAAAGATGATGCACTGGTATTTAAAGATCTTCGGTCAAGAGAAGTATGTATAAAAAGCGACAAACACGATAAATCAATCTCGGTTGAATTTCCGCATTTTAATTACTTAGGGATATGGGCAAAAGGGGGTGGAAACTTTGTGTGCATTGAGCCGTGGCTGGGCTGCGCTGATACCGCTGGCCGGCAGGTTGACATCAGCGAAAAAGAGGATATTCAAAAATTAAAAACCGGTCATGTTTTTGAAGCAGCTTTTTTTATAAGTATATAATTTAAGTTATACGGCCTAATTCTTCTTAATACAAAATCTCTCTGAAGATATTTAAATTTTCGGTAACATACTCATTCTAAACGAATTATTTCGGCGTAAAACATTTCGGTCAGATTAGGATATTCCCGCTAATTTTTAGCAAATAAAAATAAATTCTATCTTGCATCAGGAAATGGTGCCTTCCTTTTAAAAACCGCTTTTGCTGATGGCGCCTGCAACATCCTTTAACAGGCAATAAAGCCGGTTGATATATTATTTGCAGGTGAAAAATTTAAACCATTCAATTTATAAAATGTTACCGCTGCAGGGAACCCCAGTCCCTTTTTTACCAGTTTTATCATTAAAAAACTTATATTTATTTTTAAAGTACCTGATAATCGCCGTCTTGATTTCTTTTACCTGCCTTTTTGTTAAATCCAAAATAGTGTAAATCACAATGACTGAAAATAATACTATCACTTTTAAGGAACACGTAACCATACTAAAACAACTGGTAAGGTGGACAATGTTGATATTCCCCGTTGCTGCGGTTATTGGAAGTGTTGTTGCCTTTTTTCTTTGGTTACTCAACACGGCAATTCATTTCAGGTTTAGTCATGCCTGGTTATTATTTTTACTTCCATTAGCGGGTTTATTAATTCATTTCATATATCAATGGGCAGGCAAAACAGCAGAAAAAGGCAATAACCTGATTATGGAAGAAATTCATGAAGAAGGTGGTGGTGTGCCCAAAAGAATGGCACCTATCATTTTACTTACCACTATAATCACTCATTTATTTGGAGGTTCGGCAGGGCGCGAAGGTACAGCTGTTCAAATTGGTGGAAGTATTGCTGCAATGTTTGGCAAATGGTTTAAACTTAAGGGCCCGGATTTAAGCATTGTGCTCACAGCAGGGGTAGCTGCAGGTTTTGGCGCCGTGTTTGGCACGCCTGTAACCGGCGCCATTTTTGCGATGGAGGTATTAACAATCGGTAAAATTCAGTACAACGCATTAATACCGGCTTTAATAGCGGCGGTAGTTGGCGATGTTACAGTTGGAGCATGGCATATAAATCATGTACATTATCATATTGACGCTATCCCCCATTCGTCCGATTTTTTAACAGGATTTTTTAATTTTGATGCACTATTGCTTGGCAAAGTTATTGTTGCCTCGGCAGTATTTGGCCTTTCCAGTTTTCTTTTTGCAGGAATGGTTCATGAAATTAAAAGCGCTTGCTTCAAGCTGTTCAAATTTAAATGGATGATACCCGTTTTTGGGGGCTTGGTAATTATCGGTCTTACCCTACTTATTGGCAAGCCTGACTACCTGAGTTTGGGTGTAGATGCCGAATATCCAGGGGCCGTTACTATTCCTTCTGCTTTTCATGCCGGTGGATCAGATACCTGGAGCTGGCTATGGAAAACGATTTATACAACCATTACTATCGGAACCGGATTTAAAGGCGGCGAGGTTACCCCTTTATTTTATATAGGCGCAACACTGGGTAATACTTTATCAGGATTTTTAAATGCTCCCGTTAGCCTTTTCGCTGCCCTTGGTTTTATAGCTGTTTTTGCTGGTGCCACTAATACACCTTTGGCCTGTACATTTATGGGCATAGAGCTATTTGGAGGGGAATATGCTTTGCTATTTGCAGCAGCCTGTTTTACAGCCTATATTTTTAGCGGCCACTCGGGGGTTTACAGTTCGCAGCGGATTACCGTGCCAAAAATTTCAGATAAATATTACTCAGCCGAAACTTCATTAGCCGAAGCATCAAAACGACGGGGATATCTCTACCAGAAATTCAAAAAATACCGCCTGCCTTCAAGGAAATTAAAAGACTAGGGGGTATCGTTTCTTAAATGAGGTGACTTTTCGTTAATTAAAATAACCCAAGCTGACCTTTATCATCTATTTCTATATCATCAGGATTGGTAATTTCAAAGTCTACTTTTTTTGCAGGAGATTCCGTGGATTTTTCCGGTGATTTCTCTGATTGCTCCTGGGCTTCTTCTGATTTTTCTGCCGGCTTTGCAGCTTGTACCGGTTTAGCAGTTGCTATTTTTTCGGTCGACTGATCTGCAATGGTATCGGGTTCTTCAACAGTGTCAGCAGATTCAGCAACCGCTGTTGCTGTTGATTCGTCCGATTCGTTATCGTCATCCTCAATAGACTCGCTTTCTACTTCATTTTCAGCTATCAGTTCAACCGTTTTTATGGAATGCTGGGATAGGCGGTTACCCATTGCCTTCATTCCTTTTACGTCTATCAGGGTTGCAAGATCAACTTCCATTGCTTCCGGCGTCTGTTCCTTTCCCTTCAGCTGCTCAACTTTTACTATCGGCTGTGAAGCACCCGAAATGAACACTAGTTTTGACCCGTTCTCATCACTGATAATGCTGGTTTGTTTGCCCGTAGCGATGTTTTCGAACATAAATCTTTTAACCAGGTAGTTTTTTGATTTGCCGTCGATATGAATAACTGAATAGATCTTTGAAGGATCATATTTTTCAATCACAATCATTTTATCATCAAAATGATTATTCAGGTCAAAGCTTGTCAATTCATAAATACCATTGCTTAAAACGGTTAACACCTTATCGTCGCCATCAAATTCACCTAAGTACTTACCCCGCCCGTCGGCATTTAATCGTCTTAAAATGTCATCGTACCATATTTTACGGCCGGCCAGCGTTGAAATACCTTTACTTTTGAGCGCAATCTTTTTAACCGGGTATTTGGTTATAATATTACCCATAGAGTTTCGGCCTTTAATTGCAAGGGCTGCAAAATCTTCGTCGAATTGCAGTTTTTTAAGCTTGCTATGCGGTTTCAACTGCACATTTACCACTTCGGCCTCACCGTTCGGATTGGCTGAGAAGTACAGCACTTTGCTTCCTTTTGTTCCTTTGGTAAGATCGTATTCCTTATCACGTGTAACCCCAACGACTGAGAAACGCTTAATATAGCTTACGCCACTTTGCCCGTCTTTGTAGATCATGTTATAAACCGTGCGTTCGTCGTTCTTTTTAAATACAGCTACGTGGATAATTTCTTTACCCACAAAAACCTTGTCCTGTACTTTGGTAATCATACAGCGCCCGTCTTCACGGAAAACAATGACCTCATCAATATCCGAGCAGTCGCAAACAAACTCGTCCTTTTTAAGACCTGAACCAACAAACCCGTCTACCCTGTTAACGTATAATTTTACGTTAGCAAGTGCTACCTGCGCCGCCTCTACTCTGTCGAATGTGCGTAGTTCGGTTTTTCGTTCGCGGCCTTTGCCGTACTTATCTTTCAACTTTTGAAACCACGCAATGGTATAATCAGTTAAGTGCTTCAGGTGATGTTTTACCTCTTTTATTTCGTTTTCCAGAGTCTTTACCTGTTCATCCGTTTTTTTAACGTCAAAGCGGGTAATACTGCTCATCGGTTTGTCAATAAGCTTCTTGTAATCGTCCGGTAATATCTCCCGGTAAAACTGCGGAAAGAATGGTTCAAATAAACGATTCAACACTTCTACCACCATCTCAAAATTGTTTGAGCTTTCGTAGTCAGCGTTTTTGTACATGCCTTCCTGGATAAATATTTTGAGCAATGAGCTAAAAAATATTTTCTCCATCAGTTCTTTCAGCCTGATCTCCAGCTCCATTTTAAGCAAGCGGCGCGTATTGTGCGTACTCTCGGTAAGCATATCATTCACGCTCATAAACCGCGGCTTATCGGCCTGGATCACACAGGTATTGGGCGAGATGGAAACTTCGCAGTCAGTAAAGGCATATAAGGCATCAATAGTAACATCCGGCGATATACCGGGTGCGAGATGCACTACGATCTCTACGCTGCTGGAGGTATTATCTTCTATCTTTTTTATCTTGATCTTACCCTTTTCATTGGCTGCGACAATGCTTTCCATTAATCCGCCGGTGGTGGTGGTAAAAGGAATTTCTGTAATGGTCAGCGTTTTTTTATCGCGCTCAATAATTTTGGCACGCACCCTTACCTTACCCCCACGCTGCCCGTCGTTATAAGCTGCAGCATCGGCCATCCCTCCGGTAGGAAAATCAGGCATTAAATTGGGCAGGTTGCCTTTAAGCACCTCAATAGAGGCGTCAATTAGTTCAATAAAATTATGGGGTAATATTTTAGTCGCCAGGCCAACGGCAATACCATCTGCGCCCTGCGCCAGCAACAAAGGAAATTTAACCGGAAGCGTGATCGGTTCGCGGTTACGGCCATCATAACTGGCTTGCCAATCGGTGGTCTCGGGATTAAAAACCACTTCAAGCGCAAACTTCGAAAGACGCGCTTCAATATAACGGGGAGCAGCCGCGGAGTCGCCTGTTACCGGGTCGCCCCAGTTTCCCTGGCAATCAATGAGCAGGTTCTTCTGTCCTATCTGTACCATGGCATCACCGATAGAAGCGTCACCATGCGGGTGGTACTTCATGGTGTTACCGATAACGTTGGCAGCTTTGTTAAAACGCCCGTCGTCCATCTCTTTCAGCGAGTGCAGGATGCGGCGCTGAACGGGTTTTAAACCATCATTTATATGCGGAACGGCACGATCCAGGATTACATAAGAAGCATAATCCAGGAACCAGTTTTCGTAGAGCCCATCGAGTGAGATGATATTATGTAATTTTTCTTCGTTATTGGCCGGTATCTCTCCAGAGGTTAAATCTTCACTCATTATTCAGCTAAAAAATTTGGATGGGTAAAGATAAGGGTTAATGTGCAGATGTGCGGATTTTGGATATGCAGATTTTTAAACACATTACTAGATTTTACCCGTTTACACCCCAGGGGGATTTATAAAAGAGACGTATTGATTTAATCAAAACACCGGCAATTTTCAATTACTCCTTCCTCATCGCTCGTATCATTTGCCCGTAATCCCATTTCCGCAGCATGGCATTTACGGTGTTGACTATGCGTTTGGCCCGCGTTTCATTAGTTTTAGCACTTTCTATCCATTTTATAAAATAGTCCCGGTGTGATTTTGCCAAGCTGTTGAAGAAATCCCATGCCTCTGGTTCAAAATCAAAACACTCCTTCAGATCATCGGGTACTTCTATTTTGTAATCAAGGTCTTCTTCAATCATAACACGCAGCATTGCACCTTTATTTTTGCGAATGCCTTTCCTTACCTCTGCTTTAAGCGCCATAATGAAATTACCTTCGCCCATGGGCATTAGGGCCAACCCATTTACTGCAAAGCCATCCAGCATGCCTTTAACCCTGAAAGATTTTTTGTTACCGGGTTTTAATTGCTGCGCCAGGCCGGCCGGTATTTCAATATAGGTCCACCCGGTTTTTTCTCCCTGATCAGCAAACTGCAAAATAATGGTATCAAATTTCACCATATAACTTAAAAATATATTTGGCTATAGCTATTAAGCTTGTAATTAATAAAAATGTTAAAAGATTGTTAAATCATCAAAATAAAGCATTTACGCTGTAACTAATCAACTTTATGTTATGTCTTATCGGTATAAATCTAGCAACAATTTAAATTTTAATATTATGAAAACTTTAAAATCAATTATGCTTGGCTTAGCCATGCTGGTGTTTTGTGGTGCTGTTAAAGCCAATATCCGCCACGATCAAAAATTGACAAAAAATTATGCCATTAACACCTTTGTAGATGCCATGACACGGGGCCGACTCAACGGGCTAAACGATGTTATTGATAAATCTGCACTGTTCAGTATGGTGCGTGCCAACAAAGTGCTCAGCTTCGACAAAAGCCAGATGCTGGAATATCTTCAAAGCAACAAGAACACCGAACAAACCTGTGTAACCAGCACCAGTATAGTAGAAGACAATGCCAACATTGAAATAGTTAAGGTAGACATGAAATACGATAATTTTACCCGCAGTAATTATATAACTATTGCAAACACAGGGAACGGGTGGAAGATCACCAATGTTTACAGCGTTTTTTCGTGAGGATTATAGAAAAGAAACCAAGGTTAGCGATTGGTTAAGCACCGAAGAAACTCTTAGTACACCAACTGATCCTAACCTTAATACCTTGCTCCGAATTAATTTACGTAAGGCTCAAGTACTTGTTGCCATTTATCGTAGCCCTTGCTGTTAAGGTGCAAATAATCTGCTTCAAACAGGGAAGAATCAGGCGCAGATGAGTTTCGGTTTAAAATCACTGTACTCATATCAATATAGGTACTGTTAGGCTTGTTATTAAGATAGTTTTTTATCAGCTCATTTGCTATTACTACTTCGTCAAAATACTTCATGCGACTGGGGCTTGGCTTTATCGACATAAAATAAACGGCTGCATCCGGCAATTTCTTACCGATCATTTCATAAAGCTTTTGAAATTCCTGGAATACAAACTTGCCGCTTTTACCCGCAGCTATATCGTTTTCGCCGGCATAAATAAAAATTTTACGGGGATGGTAAGGAAATAATATATAGGGTGTATAATAATCAACCAGTTGCCAAAGTTCGCAGCCGCCCACACCGCGCCTGATAATTGGCTTGCCGGGAAAACGCTGCTCAAGGTCAGTCCATTTGCGGATGGATGAGCTGCCAATAAACAAAATGGCACTTTCGGGCGGGAAACTAATGCTGTCCTGGTGTTTAAATGCCAGGATCTCATTATCAAACGGGAAACCCGTTTGTGCACGCAACTGCGTGCTGATAGCGACCCCTAAAAAGAGTACGAATAATTTAATTTTCATGAGGATTGATAAATTAAAAGGCCGAAGGCTTTGTCAATTTTATCTTCAGGCTTTCGCTTTTTAAAAGCCTGTTTTCAAAAAACAAAAAAGGCAAAAAACTTTCAATGCCTTTGATAATCCAGGCCGGGCCATTATTACAAAATAATATATATTCTATCTGTTTGTTTTGTTTTTTCTCATACTCGGCCATTACCTGCAGGCAGGCACCGCAGGATGCAACGGGCTGCAAAAGTTCAAATTCATCAGTGGCAGCAGTTACTGCCATTGCCTCAATAGGATCGTCCGGATGGTTAGCACCCCAATAAAACATTGCCACCCGTTCGGCGCATAAGCCGGAAGGATAGGCAACATTTTCCTGGTTGCTGCCATGTATTATTTTTCCGCTTTTTAAACGCAATGCCGCACCGACCCTGAATTTTGAGTAAGGCGAATGGGAGTTTTTTAACGCTTTAACAGCCTCAAGGCATAAATTATACGCCGGGGTATTCAGTTGTTTTAAAGCTGTGTACTCTTTGAAGTTTATTTTTATTTCCTGGTTAGTCATTGATATTCCCTTCTGAAAAAGGAGGGGATACAAGGTAAATACTTTTATTGAATTGAGAAAGTAATACTATGGCAATATATTTGTTTATTAAAAAGACAAGTATAAGTTTACATTTATAATGATTCAAAGTTTTAAGCATAAAGGACTTCGGTTATTACGAGAACGATAGCAGTAAACGACCCGCGGAACCCCGAGAAAATCCTTTAGTTCAAAAAATGTTAGACCACTAAACCGCCACCGGCAAAGCCACACTTTCCACGTCCTCTGCAACTAATGGGTTAATACTTTCATCATCCTTTTCAACCCGCAGGTTATTTACAATATGCTGCTGGCGTGCAGGGGTATTTTTACCCATAAAATACTCCAGCAAGGCTTTGATATTTGCGTCTTTAAGAATCACAGGGTCAAGGCGGATATCTTTTCCAATAAACAGCCCAAACTCGTCCGGCGATATTTCACCGAGTCCTTTAAATCGGGTGATCTCAGGCTTTACGCCCAACTTAGCGATTGCATTACGCCTTTCTTCATCGCTGTAACAGTAAATAGTTTCTTTTTTATTGCGAACACGAAACAAAGGCGTTTGTAAAATAAAAACGTGACCGGCCTTTACCAGGTCGGGGAAAAACTGCAAAAAAAATGTCATCAGCAGCAACCTGATGTGCATACCATCCACATCCGCATCGGTAGCAACAACTATATTGTTATAGCGTAGGTCATCCAGGCCGTCTTCAATGTTCAGCGCGTGTTGTAACAGATTAAATTCCTCGTTTTCATAAACAACTTTTTTAGTAAGCCCAAAGCAGTTAAGCGGTTTACCCTTTAAGCTAAAAACCGCCTGTGTCATCACATCCCGCGATTTAGTAATAGAGCCGCTGGCAGAATCTCCCTCGGTAATAAATAAAGTAGTTTCCTGGTGACGTTCATGACTTTCATCAAAGTGCACCTTACAATCCCGGAGTTTACGGTTGTGTAATGAAGCTTTTTTCGCACGCTCATTTGCCAGTTTTTTAATACCAGCAATATCCTTACGTTCCCGTTCCGACTGCATAATGCGCTTTAACAAGGCATCTGCCGCAGCAGGGTTTTTATGGAGATAGTTATCTAACTCTTTTTTAACAAAATCATTGATAAACCCACGGACAGACGGTCCTTCGGGACCGATATTTTGGGAACCTAGTTTTGTTTTAGTTTGAGATTCGAATACCGGTTCCTGCACTTTTATAGCGATAGCAGCAATAATAGACGCGCGTATGTCTGATGCATCAAACTCTTTTTTATAAAACTCCCGGATAGTTTTAACTACTGCCTCACGAAATGCCGCCTGGTGCGTACCGCCCTGGGTGGTATTTTGCCCGTTAACAAAAGAGTAATACTCTTCTCCATATTGCTGACCATGCGTCATGGCAACTTCTATATCTTCCCCCTTTAAATGGATAATGGGGTATCGGATATTTTCTGCATCGCTGTTACGGGTGAGTAAATCATAAAGCCCCCGTTCCGAAAAGTATTTTTGCCCGTTAAAGTTAAGCGTAAGCCCGGCATTAAGGAACACATAGTTCCAGATCATGCTGTCCACAAATTCAGGAATAAACCGGTAGTGCCTGAAAATGGATTCATCCGGGACAAAATTTATTGCGGTGCCGTTACGCTGAGAGGTTTCCTTTTCAGGCTCATCGCGTATCAATTCACCCTTGGCAAACTCTGCAACTTTTGTGCGCCCATCACGATATGACTGCACCGTAAAAGAGCTCGACAACGCATTTACGGCTTTTGTTCCCACACCGTTTAATCCTACGGATTTTTGAAATGCTTTACTGTCGTATTTACCGCCCGTGTTTATTTTTGATACGCAATCAATCACCTTGCCTAATGGTATGCCCCTGCCGTAATCACGTACTGATACTTTGTGATCGCTCATGTTTACTTCTATCGTTTTACCAGCGCCCATTACAAACTCATCAATGGAGTTGTCAATGATTTCTTTTAGTAAAACGTATACGCCATCGTCATAAGCCGAGCCGTCGCCCAGCTTTCCAATATACATTCCGGGCCGCAGGCGGATATGTTCTTTCCAATCCAACGAGCGGATACTATCATCACTATAATTTACAGGTTCTGCCATCTGAGATTTTGATATTTATTATCACACTAAAAACAGGTGATTTTGGACGGATTTGCCGGGTGGCGGGTGTTTCTGCTTTCACCTTATTACCTTTCAGTTTTCACCTTCTTCCCGCAAAAATAACGTTTGGTACGTGAATTTGTAATCCAAATGCGCTAACTTATTAACATTATTAAATTGAGGGCTTAAACTTAATGCAGTTGCTCGCGTCATTCATATTTTTAAAAAACTCCGGCCCCTTATCATTGGTGAAACAAACCGCTATAATAGTACCCGTATGATTTTTGTGAAGTGTAATTAACAGCGCATATTTAAAATGCTTTGTTTCGGGCAAATCAAGCAGGGTTAACATATAAGATCTACCCGCATCAGCATTATAACGCGCCAGCACATGCTGGGGCAAAACTCTTACAGGCGAATTTTTTTCCCCGGTAAATGCGATAGCTTGTGCAGCGCCCATATCTTTATATAAAGAGTCAGGGTTAGCTAATTGTGCATTTGGGTTATTTAAACCGTATACATAACTGGCCCAATCTTCTTTTTCAGGCTTTATGTGGAACCAGATTTCAAATTCCTTGCCGGGCAGTTCCATCGCATAATCAAACGAAAAATCTTCGTTGTTTGGAGCGTTAATTTCCTTAAATCCTGCAGGAAACGTGAAACTAATATTTGCCTGTGCTACCAAACGATTAAAATCAGCAAGCTGCCTGCTGACAACCACGGGTTTTGTTTTTAATTGACGAGTATGTTTTGGCTGGGCAATAGCCGGAACAATAAAAAGCATAAGCAGTACAGTAATCAATATTTGCTTAAATTGCTTTAAAATAGTTTCCATATATTGCGTAAACAACAGGCGTAGTAATTAATAGGGTTTAAACAAAATTAAAATAATAATTAAACATTATATATTATAAATGAGTATTAAACCAAAACTCAACCGCTTTGACCTCACGATGATTGTTATTAGCCTGGTGATAGGCATGGGCATATTTGCTACGCCAAGCGAGGTTGCTATAAAAGCGGGAAATACCTGGATATTTTTTGGCGCCTCGATATTTGGAGGGCTGGTAACCCTGTGCGGCGCGTTAACTTTTGCCGAAATCGGAGCGAGGTATCCCGCGACCGGCGGGTTTT
>JAQNCM010000676.1 GCA_029237615.1 Mucilaginibacter sp. | reverse complement strand
TATGGCACCGGTGAGCTATGCGGATTATGGAATTCACGCGAAATCGCAGGTTATGGCATCGGCAGTATTTTTTTAATCCGAACGTCAGTGGCTATTTCTTATCAAATAGGGATACAATCCCTTTTTGCATTATGTGCCCCTTATACTATAGCGCCTGGAGAAGCCGTTGGTATGGAACGTGAAACAAGTATAGGTAAAGACGGAACATTTTATTATCCTAAATTAGACCTGATTGCTACTACTATGGTATTAAAAGATGTGCCCACCTTAACTAAGGCTTATGAAGAAGATAAAAATGCGATTTTAAAGATCCGTGAAAATTTAAACATAACCCGTGATGAGATATTAAGAAGAAAGGAAATAACTATCCATTACGCTATTCAAATTCCAAACCTGGATAAGTGGGATTTGAAAGCGACGATAGCACAAGCGCAAAAAAGCTTTTTAAAATCGAAAGAAGCGGTAACTCACCCGGATATTATTTAATTTAAACTTATTGTGCCGGATAATAATTGTTAGTTGATTATACTTATTCTATGTTAAAAGATATCACACATTTACACGTTAATCCCGAAGATAAATTAATTTATAATCCGCTATTCTTCCGGTTAAATAATAACCGGGATAAGGAAGCATTAAACGAAATATTAATTAAAGGCAAAATATTGTTTGTTCATGATGGAATTTATGAACAATTGCAGGAACTTATTAAATGCCAAAATCCTTCGGTAAGTATAAAGCCAGATGATTATAATGCGTTGATTGAAAAACATTTAAATGGAGTGCCTATAAGTGATTATGGGGTGTGGGTTTATTATCCATGGAACCGGCGCCTGGTTCATTTATTGGATGAGGAAGAATTTATTAAAGTTCGCACAAACAGAAATCAACTTAAAATAACCGGGCAGGAGCAGCAATTATTAAAAGAGAAAAAGATTGGTATTGTAGGTTTATCCGTTGGTCAGTCAATTGCCTTAACCATTGTAATGGAAAGAATATGCGGGGAGATTCGACTGGCTGATTTTGATACTGCAGAGTTAAGCAACCTTAACCGTTTGCGTACAGGATTGCATAATATGGGTATTAATAAAACGATTATAGCTGCGCGGGAGATCATGGAAATAGATCCGTTTATGAAAATAATATTATTTCATGATGGGTTGAACAAACAAAACATGGATGAGTTTTTTACCGGAAATGGAAAGCTGGATTTGTTTATTGAAGTTTGTGATGGTATAGATATAAAAATTGAAAGCCGTTTTAAAGCCAGGGCATTACAAATTCCAGTTGTTATGGATACTAATGACCGTGGAATGCTTGATGTTGAACGGTTTGATAAGGAAAAAGATAGAGGTATATTTCATGGACTGATCGATGCATTTATAAAGAATAATGGCATTCAAATTAATGACGAAAATCGCAGGCAGATATTGATGTCAATAGTTTCATTTGATTCTTTATCAGAAAGGATGAAGCTTTCTATGGCTGAAATAAATAAAACCATAAATACTTGGCCCCAGCTTGCTTCATCCGTTGTCCTTGGCGGGGCCATAACGACAGATATAGCAAGAAAAATTTTGCTTGATCAACATACGCAATCCGGTCGTTACTATGTGGATCTTGATGATATTTTTAAAGGTTAAACAATTAGAAACTTAATTATTAGACATTGTTACCAAAGACCTTATACTAATGCAATTTCAAAAAAATAAGATTTTAATTGTTTTATTTTTATTCTTTAATACGCTCCTTTATGCGCAAGATGTTGTAAAGGTTCAAAGCGCATTAAAAGAAAACTATTTTGGTAAAAATGTTTATTTGTACCAGGATGCGACAAACAAGCTTAGTTTTGAACAAATCAGGCACTCAAAAAATTTGTTTAAAGCAACTAACCTGGATGTCCCTAATCTTGGGATCAGTTCTTTCAATAACTGGATAAAATTTACGCTTGTAAATGACTCTGAAATTGATAAGATCATTTTAGACATACCTAACCCCATCATTGATGAAGCTGATCTGTATACTATTAAAGGGCAGCATGCAGACAGTGTTAAAAACTCCAATCTCCAACCTTTAAATGCGCGCGAGTATAACCATCAATTTTATTTATTTGATATCCCTGTAAAAAAGGGGGACTCCGTGATTTGTTACATCCGGTTAAAAAGTAACCAGCAGCTTCTTGTTCCTTTAAGCTTAAAAACCGATAAAACAATTTTAACAGATCTGAGTGAATCTGATACCCGGTCTGGAATTTACCTGGGTATTATGGCAGTAATGCTGTTATATAACTTATTTATTTATTTTACCACTAAGGATACCGACTACCTGGCTTATTGTCATTATATTTTTTGGGTTGCACTTACACAAGCAACATTACTTGGGTATTCGCATCGGTTTTTATGGACAGATAATGTATGGCTGTCAAAAAATATGGTTATTTTTTGTGGTGCTATGTCAGGGATAGCTACGCTCATATTTTCAAAATCATTTTTACATACACGCAAGTTTGTTCCAAAACTTGACTTTGTCATCAACCTGGTGATTTTATCTTATTGCGTTTCATTGATGGTGTTGTTAATAGGTAATAAGGGTGTTTCATTCCAAATTGTAAACCTCAACGCCGCTATTGGCTCTATATTAATAATCTATGTAGCATGGGCCGTTTACAGAAAGA
>JAQNCM010000623.1 GCA_029237615.1 Mucilaginibacter sp. | reverse complement strand
GAGGTCACAAGTTCGAATCTTGTCGGGCCCATCGCAAACCCCTTGTAAATCAATGATTTATGAGGGGTGTTTTTTTGACCCCTAATTCTTCGTTAACGCCTGACCCTTATTCTGACCCCTATCCCGTCGCAAGTACGGGTACAATTGACGCCGGCAGATTTACAGGAGCCGGCACATGGGACGACACAACGCACGAGGTTTAGAACTTTCCTTCAAACCCGTTAAGGGCGGTCGGGGGCGCGGCCGCTGGTACAAGAAGATCAAGGGTCACGCCATCTATTTCGGTTGGGGGGAGGGAGTGACTGACCGCGTCGGCTATCGAGCCGCGTTGGCCGCTTACCGTCAATGGCTGGCGGACGCCGAGTCGGCGCGCGCCCGCCCGATGGTGACCGGCTTGACCCGCCGGCTTCAATCAGACTTCAGCGTCGAGGGTAAGGACCCGCGATACATCAACCTTCCCGCGGCGCGCGAGCGAATTTCCAGGCTTCGGGAACTCGGCGGCTCGTCGGTGGCCGTGTTCCAGCGCCTGGCCGACACCGAGGAAAAGCACCGCCTGATCGAGGCGATGGATCTACTGTCACTGGATGAGATCCGGGCGGCGATGAACCACTCAAGTGGCGGACCCGCCGATGCGGCCAAAGCCGTTCCCAGGAATACCAGCAAGCTCCTGGACGACTTTCTTACCGTCCAGCGTCAGCGGATGGAGCTACGAAAGAAGCTCGACAAGCTGCGTGAGGAGGGTACGGCCGTCCGCGAGGCGGCCAAACAGAACATTTCTCCCGGCCGCTTTGCAACGATCGCAAGGGACTTGGCTGCCATGAAGAAATCGGTGGGTACGATGGCATGGGATGGCACCGAGGCGACCGCGGCCAAGATCGTAAGGAAGTTCCGCGATGATTCCGATGCGTTGGTGCTTAACAGCAGCCACTCGCCGCATAGCTTCAATGACCGAATCAAACTCGCCCGGATGTTCTGCGCCTGGGCCGAAGCAACGTATCAACTCGACCGCTTGCCCCGTGATCGGTCCATTTTCGCCAAATACTCGGTGTCGCAGTCCAAGGCAAAGGCCATTCCAAAGGAAACCCTTCGAACGATTTGGAACGCCAGCGACGACCGAGGCCGCTGCTGGCTGCTGCTGGGACTCAACTGCGGCTACTACGCTCAGGACATTTCCGACCTGACCGCCGAAATGATCGACGGCAAGTACCTCAACCACACGCGGGGCAAGACCGGCGTGAAGGTGAAGTACGGACTTTGGGCCACCACGCGGGTCTATCTAAAGAAATTTGCCAAGTCCGGTCGTGTCTTCTCTGCCGACACCGGCAAGCCCCTGGTGCATTACGCAACGTTGAAGAAAAGCGGCGAGCCGGTCCGAGTAGACAATGTCCGCAACTGGTTCTACCGCCTCTGCCAGGACCATGACGTTACGGGGTTCAGCTTCTCCAACGTCCGGGACACCGCCACCACCGAGGTAGAGAAGATCGACAGGACGATGACGGACTTGTTTCTCGCCCACCGCGACAGCCGGATGGCATCGTTGTACATAGACGGTGAAATGACTGACCCTGCTCCGTTGAGGCGAGTCACTGACGAATTGGAGAAACGCCTGAACGTCTGGATGGGACGCAGCAACTGAGAAACGGCGATGTTAGAGGTGCGTCCGATTGAGGTGTTTTGGAGGGACTAACAGGCTGCGGCCTTACCGGAAGCGCCGGAACATTCGCAGGTCAGGGACGCCGCCTACACCGTCGCCCTGAGCGTGAGCCTCCAACAAGCCAAACTGCTGGCGGGCCACCGCCTCAGCGGGAGCGCCGACCACTACATCCGCCGGAACCCGGGGCTCGTCGCCGACGCCTGCGCCGCGATCCGCAAAGCGTTCTCGGTCCCCGGGCGCGCCAAATGACAATGGAGCGCGGCCGGCCGAAGGTGGAAACCACGTGGTGCAGGGGCGCGTCCCTTTGCGCCCAACGCGGAGCGCCGTATGCGGCCAAGTGCCGGGCGCGGGAGAGATGGTGGCCCAACTATGCGGGAGTTCGCCTCCAAATCACGGAACGGATAAGATTCGTTTGTTAGCGGACGGTCCCTTAACTTCAACGCCAGGATCGCATGCGATTTTTTTTCTCTACTCTCGTGCTCGTGCTGACCTCCACGTCACTTTCGGCCCCGCCGCCGGAGATTAAATTTGGGGCAACTTCCATGAACGTGTCAGACGTGCGTCCCGGGAGTTTGGCGGATAAATTTAAGGATGCGAACCTACGTGCCGGGGTCATCGTGGGGAGGGTTGACAAGGGCGGCCTTGCGGACGGGGCCGGACTTTTGATCGGCGACATCATTGTGGCCATCAGCGATTCCAGCAATCCGAAGGCCGATTGGCCGGTCAAGAACAAAGAGGATTTGTCGGCATGTGTGAAACGATTTGAACCGGGGAAGGACTACAAAGTCACAATCTACCACATGGTGGACATGAAAATTGAACTGAACCCCGATCCGCTCATCATTCACGTCCCGAAAAGCTAGCCGTCCAATCTCTGCGCCTTTTGCCTCCGGGCACGGGCATGCCACACCGCTTGCGCGCCGGCGATCTGAGCGGATTGCGACTCTCATTGACCCCTAGGATCGGCACATCACTGACAACAGCCTGTCAGTGGCATTCAGCCCGAAACGAACTTTAACGCTGATCTTCGATTGCGCCGCATCCGCTACCTCTGCGTCTCCCCCAAACGAACCAAACCTAAGATGCCACCTCAGCGGCCACGTACGGAGGGCTCCGCCAGCATCTCGATGCGCCGTCGCCTCCAGTCGGTGGCACGGAAGGGCTGCTCGTTGCGGTACAGCCGTTCGAGCGCGGCCACCACCCGGCCGGACTTTGCCTCCGCCGACGATGCCGCCAGGCTCCGCCGGTAGAAGCGCAGCAGGTTGGGCAGGCTCGCCGCCCGGCCCCGACGCACCGACTCCCGCAGCACCCGCAGCGTGCGAAGTAAAGCCCACTTGCGGGCGCGGTGGGGGGACATCGCGCCGGCCGGCCG
>JAQNCM010000314.1 GCA_029237615.1 Mucilaginibacter sp. | reverse complement strand
GGGCTTGAGCCGGATATTTATTTAATTTCGGTTCAGAATCAGCAACAATGTATACTTTTAAGAAGGAAGAACGGTTATGTAATAAAAAGCTTATAGACGGGCTTTTTCATAACGGTTCTTCTTTTTTATGTTATCCCTTCAAGGCTTCGTGGATGCTGACCCCGGGCACACAGCAATTTCCGGTACAAATTTTATTTTCTGTTTCAAAGAGGCGCTTTAACCGTGCTGTTGACCGCAATTTAATAAAAAGGCGGTTGCGCGAGGCATACAGGCTTCACAAGCAGCAGTCCTTGTATGAGCAGTTAAAAATTGCCGATAAAAAAATTATACTTTCATTGGGTTATATTGGTAAAGATATTGCTCCGTATGATTTTATGGAGAAAAAAATGCTGAAGCTTTTATCGCAGCTTTGTGCTGAAATTGCCAAATGAAAGCGATCGTCAATATATTGAAATTGATAATTGGATATATTTTTATTTTACTCATAAAAATATACCAGTATTTTATATCGCCGCTTACCGGAGCCGCATGCCGTTATACGCCAACCTGCTCTCAATATGGTGTTGAAGCTATAAAAAAACACGGCGCTTTTAAGGGTGGTTGGTTAACAATAAAACGCATTGCCAGTTGTAATCCCTGGGGTGGCCACGGACACGACCCGGTACCTTGATTTAAGTTAAAAGTCAAAAGCGTTGGATGCGAAAAGCGATTTATATTTTTTACTTAAAACGTAATACCGGCCGGTATTAAAGGATAGAAATCAAACATGAGCCTTATACTACAAATTGAAACCGCTACTACATCTTGTTCCGTTGCGTTAGCAAAGGATGGTAATGTTTTAACTTTTAAGCAGATAAATGAACGGAATATACACGCAGTAGTAATTACCCGGTTTATTGAGGAGGTTATTACATCAGCAAATGTACAATATGGTGATCTGGATGCCATTGCTGTAAGTTGCGGGCCGGGATCTTATACAGGATTACGGATAGGTATTTCAACAGCCAAAGGTTTATGTTTTGCTTTGAATAAACCGCTTATAGCAATTGAGACATTAACTGCAATGGCCTCGGGTGTAAGTCTCTATAACGGATTTGTACCGGATGAGGATATGCTGCTATGCCCGATGATTGATGCCCGGCGTATGGAAGTTTTCACTGCAATATTTAATAGTCATGGCGACTGTATACAGCCTACCTCGGCAGCTATTATTGATGGAACCAGTTTTAAGGAGCTGCTTGCCGATAACAAAATGGTGTTTTTTGGTGATGGCGCCGAAAAATGTGCGAATGTTTTAAGTGAAAATACCAATGCTGTTTTTTTACCTGGATTTGTAAACTCAGCAGTTCATCTTACCCAACAGGCATTGGAAAAATTAAAAAATAAAGATTTTGAGGATGTTGCTTATTTTGAACCTTTTTACCTAAAGGAGTTTATCGCAGGAAAAAAGATTAATTGATCCGGACTGAGTAAACCTTAGTTCAGACTTCACATTAAACAACTCCGAAATCGAACATCTGACTTCTGAAACCAATAATTAATTATTGGTTTTAAACAGCCTGCCCCATACACGTCCCAAAAAGCCTTTTTCCCCGGTAGGGATGGTACTTGCATTCATAGGGTGTTCTATTACCGGTCCAAATTTTAACGAAAATCCTATAAATATATCAGCACCCGTGTAGCTCCCGTTTTGGTAAAAACTAGAAGGGTATTTTTGGATGGCATATTCCGCCATATTAGCTGTTTGCGTTAACTTATCAGTGCCAATGTATACTTCCCAGTTGGGTTTTTTGTACATAGCCTGAAGCCCCAGGTTAAATATTTTTAAATCATCATAAGTGGCTGTTGCTGTTAATATGTAGTTTTTATATTGAACAGGATTAACCAACCCAGCAACAAAACCACTATAAAACAGCTCTTTCGACGCTATAAGTGTTGGCGAATATTTAAAGTCTTTGTTATCATCAATCCAATAACTTTTATTAACACTTAATTCGGCAACACCGTTAATTGGCGTAACAAAAGCACCGCGAACATTGCCACTTCTTATAACGTTATAAACTTTATTGTAAATACTATCTTCACGGGCAGGTGTAGATAACCCTTTTATATTTGCGGTACCATTGAAGTTGTAAATATTTGACCGGCTGCTCCAGTGAATAAATCCCAGGTCCTTTATATTGGCCTGTATATTAAGATTATCTTCTGTCCTGTATATCGTGCCTATCGATATAGATGCTCCCGGGTTCCGGAAATTTGGCAAATAATCTCTTATATTCGCTTTTCCGGGGGTAAAACCGGAATAGTAAGTTCCTCTTAAGTTTACACCTGCTGTATCTTTTTGTTTATCATATGTTATTTGGGAACCCGTAACATCCAATTTTTGATATGCTATACCAAGCAATGCACTTAACTTAAAGCCGATAGAAAGTCTTTTGGTGACTTTTTCCCGGTAAGTAAAACTAATCTGATTATAGGTTTGAAAGTAATAATTGCCATTAAAAATGTTATTATAAGTAGTGTTGTTAAAGCTTTGCGTTCCATTTAATGCAGCAAATGTGTCATCAGAGATCAAGCCCTTTCCTTCAGCTTTTAATTGTGCAGAAATACCCATTTCTACGTCCCCGTTAAGACTATAAAATGTTCTCAACATTAAAACATACGCATTGGCATTTAAACTTGTATGGTTGTATCTATTTTGATTGATTTTTAATGCCGAATTGTCGTATTGGTTTCGAAACAAACGTTCTTTTAATGTTACCTGAGCATCTCCGCTAAAAAAGAAATTTAAGTTAACGTTGGGAATCAAAAAATTTGAAGCATACATGTTGCTGGTGTCCGGTATAAAAGCCCGTTGTGCAGGGTTTTCAAATGCATCATACAGTGTGCCTGTGTTATATTGGGAAAATTGTTGGGCAAATATTTTAAATGTAAAAAGAACAAAACAAAAAGCAAGTAATATTTTTTTCATCGTTATAGCGCTGTCCCTAACTAATAATTATTTTAAAGATAAAATTTCAAACTGGTTATTAAAATATTAACAATATTAATTATTAAAGATTAATGAATTTTCAACTTAATACGAAATTGCATCAGTATGGTTGTGTACAACATATTTATTTAGATTTTGTTACATTAATTGTATCTGTATTTAACCTAATGCAAAAATTAGTATTGAAGTTCTTATCAAGCGCCGTAAACTGCACAGATGCTGCATAAAAATTTTTCCATCCGGGTGTTTTATTTTTAACTTCATTGTAAACACCCGGATACATATCTCTTTCAAGTACAGGTTCCAGATTTTTAAAGTTGAAAAGAAAGGCAACATTGCTTTTTTCGGCAA
The DNA here is from genome assembly GCA_029237615.1 of Mucilaginibacter sp. GTDB lineage: Bacteria > Bacteroidota > Bacteroidia > Sphingobacteriales > Sphingobacteriaceae > Mucilaginibacter. The sequence continues at coordinate 9,740 of JAQNCM010000314.1, read as the reverse complement.
GCAAGTTGTCAAACTGATTATACTGGCTGTTTTTACTTAAAAACTTTCGGTTAACGTAAATGTCATTATAACTTAAAAGTTCGCCGGCACTATTGGCAAATACCAGATAATTGTCAATAATTATAAAATACGGACGTTTGAAAACGCTAAAAGCATCGCCCAATAAAAAAAAGGGAAGTTTATCATAATTTAATTGCCCCGTATTTTCATTGGTCATTGTGCTTATAGCAGATAATAGCAATTTAAGCTTTGACCCATCGCTGACTGTTACAACTGCAAATTTTTCGAAATAACGGGTTGTAATTACTGCAAATTCATTCCCCAGTAAATTGTTAAATTCTGTTCTTAAACTAATGCCGGTTTCAGTTTTTATTTTGCTGAGCAGCGCATTTTTTTCACCTTTAAGCCCTGTGGTATTCTGCCATTCTGATAGGTCTGCAACAAATTTTAGAGGATCGGATACGGCAAAGCTGGTGCTGTAAGCCATAGTGGAAGGGAAAATATCTTTTAAATGATTAATAACCGGTTGCTGTCCGGTAAATAAGTTTAAATATTGTGATCCCGCATTCCTTAAAATGTTTGTTGATCCGTTAAACATTAAAGCGTCGCTCCGGTAGTTTAAAGCTAATACGGCTAAACCCGGTAAAAGCTTCAAAGTTTTAACAATATCGGTGTTTTTATTTTTAAATAATTGATCAAATAAGGGCGAAAGCTCGCTGTAGTTTATATATAAATTAGCGAGTGAATTGGCATTCTGCTTTTCTGATAGTAATGCATACGCCGGCTTGTTATCCGGGCTTTTATAAACTGAACATTGTTCAATCAATTCTTTTGAAAAACTTCCCAAAAAAATGTTACTTTCTTTATTTATTACATAAAAGCGTTTTTTTAAGGCATTTACATAAATGTTATAGCCTTGTTTTCCCTGTAAGCGAAGCGGCGTGATTACCATGCCACTATTATGCGTTTTGGATAACTGGTCCAGAATACTTAACTCAAATCCGTTTGCTGATGATACGGTAAGCAGCAGCTCAATGTTATTTGTCTTAGAGGGATGTACGGAAACATAAATATTTTGTTCTGCAAAATATTTATCCAATATTGGGTTTTCCATTAATTGCCTCCGTAAAATATCAAGCTCATCAAGTTTTTGTTGCCCGGCGATGGAAGCAAATAACTTGTTGCCGCTAAAGATATCATAAAAACTCTTGTCGTTATTAAACTCGAAAATCAGTGAAGCATTATCAGGAATGGCATGCATTACCTGACTGGTGCGCATGCCGGGAGCGTTTAAATTTTTAAAATAAACAACCGTAACAAACGCAGTAATTATTATTAATATCAGGGTTATAACAATTTGTTTTTTCATTGCTGCCTGCTTACAAATGTAACTTAATTTTAGGTGGCATAAAACGGAGGCTAAATATTAGTCGTCTGTGCATATAACTCTTCATCCCGGGCGACTTATAAACTATGCCGCCTCTTAAAAATTGGCTAACTTAGCATGCTATAATTTATGAAAGAAAAAATCATTATCACCGCTGCCATTTTTGGAACGCTGGCTGTTATTGCCGGTGCTTTTGGAGCTCATGGTTTAGAAGGCCGGTTATCTCCGAAAAACCTTGAAGTATGGCATACTGCCGTTCAATACCAATTTTATCACGTGTTTGCCCTGTTGTTTCTTTCAACCCTTACGCGTTTTAAAACCAGGCTTATTCAAGATTGCTTTTATCTATTCACAGGTGGCATCATTTTATTTTCAGGCTCTTTATATCTGCTTTCGTGCATGGATATATTGGGATGGAGCTGGATAATAGTTGCTGGGCCTGTAACACCCCTGGGCGGCCTGCTGTTTATTGGCGGATGGGTTACACTTGCAATTGCAGCATTCAAAAATAAATTAAATTAATGTTAGAGTTTGCCGAGGCCCAGCCCAATGATCGTGAAACGCTTTTTGTTGAAGTTATTCTGCCTTTATCAATAGCTAAGAACTATACCTATCGTGTTCCGTTCGAGATGAACGATGCGGTAATGGTGGGTAAAAGAGTAGTTGTTCAATTTGGGAAGAGTAAACTTTATACGGCCATTGTTGCTGCCATCAGCACGCTCGCTCCTGAAAAATACCAGGCAAAATATGTTATTGAACTATTGGATGACAGACCTGTAGTAACCCATGAGCAATTACATTTTTGGTATTGGCTGGCAGAATATTATATGTGCAACGTTGGCGAAGTAATGAATGCCGCATTGCCATCAGCGTTAAAGCTGGCGAGTGAAACGCGTATAATGCTCAATAGAAATTTTGCTGTTGACCGTACCACATTGCATGATAAGGAATATTTAATTGTTGAAGCGCTCGATATTCAGCCGGAGTTAACGGTTAGCGATATTGTAAAATTATTGGGTCAAAAAACGGTAATGCCCATATTGAAAATACTTTTTGAAAAAAACATAATCCATATTTCTGAGGAGGTAAGCGAACGTTACAAACCCCGGACGCGCAGTTTTATCACGTTAAACCCAATCTACCAAAGCCAGGAAAATTTAAAGGAGTTGTTCAGTGTCCTCGAAAAGAGGGCGCCTAAACAGGCTGATGCAGTACTGGCATATATTAAATTGTCGCGTCATCAAAAAAGTATATCGAAAAACGAACTAATAGAAGAAAGCGGCGCAGGGGCGGCAAGCATTAAATCGCTTGAAGAAAAAGAGGTGTTTATAATTGAGGAAAAAAATGTAAGCCGGTTATATTTTGAGGATGAAGAAGCCTATGCCAGTTTTGAGCTAAGTGAACAGCAAACTTATGTACTTGCACAGTTAGAAGAACAGTTTGAACAAAAAGATGTGGCTTTGTTGCACGGCGTAACCTCATCAGGTAAAACCCAGGTATACATCAGGCTGATTGAAAAAATGATCAGCACTGGCAGGCAAGTACTGTACCTGTTGCCGGAAATAGCGCTTACCACTCATATTATTGAAAGGCTGCGACTGTATTTTGGGGCAAACATTGGCATATATCATTCCCGGTTTAATGACAATGAACGGGTGGAGGTTTGGCAAAAAGTGCTCAACAATGAATATAAAGTAATATTAGGCGCCCGCTCGTCAGTTTTTTTGCCATTCAATGATCTGGGGTTGATCATTGTTGACGAGGAGCACGAAACTTCCTATAAACAGTTTGATCCCGCTCCCCGTTATAACGCACGAGATGCGGCCATTTTTTTGGCTAACATGCACCATGGCAAGGTTTTATTGGGATCAGCCACCCCATCGTTTGAGAGTTATTACAACGCAAGGATTAAAAAATATGCATTTGCAGAGCTTACTGAACGATATGGCGGCGTTAAATTGCCTGATATTGAAGTGGTTAGCATTGTTGAAGAAACAAAGCGCAAAACTATACAATCGCATTTTACCAGTGTGCTGATAAACGATATTAGCCAGGCGCTTTTAAACAAGGAACAGGTTATATTATTTCAAAACCGGCGCGGGTATGCCCCGGTATTAATGTGTAAGATTTGTGCCTACACGCCAAAATGCATCAATTGCGATGTCAGCTTAACTTATCATAAAAGCAGCGGGAAACTTCACTGCCATTATTGTGGATACAAGGAAGACGCACCGCAAATTTGTCCGGCCTGCGGTTCAACACATTTGGAATATAAAGGTTTTGGCACGGAAAAAGTAGAGGATGAGCTTTCCATGTTGCTGCCGGATGCCCGCATTGCCCGTATGGATCTGGATACCACCCGGTCAAGAAATTCATTGCAAACGATATTAAATAACCTGGAGGAGAAAAAAATTGACATTCTTGTAGGTACACAAATGGTTGCCAAAGGACTGGACTTTGCCGATGTAACAGTTATAGGCATCATTAATGCTGATAGCCTGTTAAAATTTCCGGATTACCGGGCCAATGAAAGAAGCTTCCAGATGCTTGCTCAGGTAAGCGGAAGGGCAGGCCGGCGGGGTAAACAAGGTAAAGTAGTGATTCAAACATATGATCCGGCACACCGCGTTATAAAGCAGGTAATAGAAAACAATTATGCTGAGCTGTATTTTACAGAGATGGAAGAGCGCAAAAGTTTTAAATATCCGCCATTTTACCGCATCATAAATCTCGATATAAAGCATAAAGATCCTGAAATGGTGCATAATCAATCTTTGTACATAGCGGCAGAGTTACGCAAGCATTTTGGCGACAGGGTGATAGGGCCAGAATTTCCGCTGGTTAGCCGTATAAGGAATTATTATATAAAAACCATTATGCTGAAGTTTGAGAAAGACGGCGTTTCTATCAATAAGGCTAAAAACATTATCAGGGAGGTGATAACGCAGTTTCAAACAACAAAATTAAGTAAAGGAAGTGTGGTTCAGCCTGATGCAGATCCTTATTGACAACACACGATTTTTGGCTTGAAATCTCTTTATTCGTATTAACTTTGTGCGACAATGAACACTAATTTTACTGACGGTTACCGCGAAAAGGGCGCACGAAAAAAGCTGGTTGAAGAGTTAAAAACCAAAGGGATTGAAGATGAAAAAGTACTGGCGGCAATAGGTAAAGTTCCCCGTCATTTCTTTTTTCATGAAAATTTCTGGAACCAGGCTTATAAAGATATTGCCTTCCCGATAGGCGAGGGGCAAACTATATCAACTCCTTTTACGGTAGCTTATCAAACCCAGCTTTTGCATATCCATAAAGGCGACAAAGTTTTGGAAATAGGCACGGGCAGTGGTTATCAAACCTGTGTTTTGATTGAGCTTGGCGCAAAAGTTTATACAATTGAGAGACAGGAAAAACTTTACAACCATACCGCATTAATGTTGCCTGAAATGGGCTATAAAGCAAGGTTCTTTTTGGGGGATGGTTCAAGAGGGTATGAAAAACGTGCACCTTACGATAAGATAATTGTAACCGCAGGTGCACCTACCGTGCCGGAAGAGCTTTTGAAACAGCTGAATATAGGAGGGATATTAGTGATACCCGTTGGTGATCAGAAATTACAGAAGATGATCACCATCTTAAAGTTGAGTGAAACGGATTACGAAAAAATAGTGCTTGATACTTTCAGGTTTGTGCCGCTGGTGGGGGATAAGGCCTGGTAAATTTAATGGTCGGATATCTGACTTTTAAACGCAAATTGCTCTTTCAAAATTCGAAATCGGTTATCTTTTCATCACCCTGTCCATTTCAATTTTGGTATCGCGTTCTTTCATGGTTTCGCGCTTGTCAAAGGTCTTTTTACCTTGTGCCAGGCCAATCTCTAATTTAGCAAAACCACGTTCGCTGATAAAAAGTGCCAGCGGAACAATGGTTAACCCTTTTTCTTCACCGCGCGTTTGCAGCTTTTTTAGCTCTTTTTTATTTAATAACAAAATACGGTCGCGTTTGGCTTCGTGGTTATAAAATGAACCGTAACTGTATTCAGCTATATGAAGATTGCGAACATAAAGCTGGTCATCTATAAAAGTGCAAAAGGCATCGTTAATATTGGCTTTGCCTTCGCGGATTGATTTGATTTCGGTACCTAACAATTTTATCCCGGCAATGTATTTATCCAGGATGTGGTATTCAAAATAAGCCTTTTTGTTCTTTATATATATATCCTGGTCCATTCATCTGATCTTTACTGCAAACTTACATAAAATTTATCTGCAAGCTTTTCTGTGAAATGCATCCGCAGATTTATTTGATTTGAGGCTTAACAACTAACACCGGAACATTTACCAGGTGGCGAACAGAATCCACCGTTGTTCCAAAAATAAGGTCTTTAAATGCTTTATGGCCGTGAGAGCCCATTACAATAAAATCTATATTTTCACTATTAACGATGTTTGCTATTGAACTTGCTGCGCGCCCAAACCCAATGTGCGCTTTTGCTTTGTAACCCAGCCGGGTAAGGGCGGCAACATAGGTATCCAGGTTATCGGCATCGCTTTGTGTTTCATGGTCCATTACTTCTGTGCCATAATAACGAGCGCCGGCGGTTTCAACCACATGTATTAGTGTATAATCGGCTTTTTTTCCTCCCTGCATTATGGCATTTCGTATGCATTCGGTGTCGTTCTTTGAAAAATCAATGGTAACAGCAATGTGTTTATAGGTTATCGGGTTCAGGTACTCAATGTTGGTTGCCAAACCATGCGGAACCCTTGCCGGCATATCCCGATGTTTAAAAAGCAAAGGCCTTAAAAACACGTAAAGCAACAATAAGCCAATCCCAACTATTAGCGGCATTACCAGGCAATAAATCCATATGGCGGTGGTCGGGGATTGTTTTATCCAATTGTTCAGTTGCTCAATAACCAATTTTGCATTTAAAAAAACTATCAGCAGCGCACACGCCCAGGCAAGTATCTTCACTTTTAAACTGATGGCAAATTTACCCATCCTTTTACGGTTTGAGGTGAAATGGATCAATGGAATTACCGCAAAGCCCAGTTGGAGGCTCAATACCACCTGGCTTAATATAATGAGGTTGCCCAAGCCGGTCTCTCCATAATAAATAATGGTGAAAACTGCGGGGACGATAGCCAGTACCCTTGTTAACAGACGGCGCAGCCAAGGCTCAATCCTAAGATTTATATGGCCTTCCATAATAATTTGCCCCGCCAGGGTACCTGTAATAGTTGAGCTTTGCCCCGAAGCAATTAATGCAATAGCGAATAAGGTTGGTGCAAGTGAGCCAAAAATGTGTTCGAGCAATTTGTAGGCGTCCTGTATTTCTGCTACCTCAAAAAAACCGTTTCTGAAAAAAGCACTTGCCGCTAATATCAATATGGCTGCATTCACAATAAAAGCCAGGTTGAGTGCTATAACCGTATCGAAAAGGTTGAATTTTATAGCGGTTTTTATTCCTTCCTCCGAACGGGTTATTTGCCTTGTTTGAACGAGGGAGGAGTGGAGGTATAAATTATGCGGCATCACCGTGGCACCAATAATACCAATCGCTATGTATAACGCGCTTCCGGATAAATTTTGGGGTATAAATCCTTTGGCAATTCCAACGGCATCAGGCCCTACAATAAACATCTCAATTAAAAAAGACACGCCTATTATAAATATCATCGACATGATGAACGCCTCTAATTTGCGCATTCCCCTGTTCATCAAAAAAAGCATGAGAACCGTATCTGTTATTGTGAGCAAAACGCCCCATATTAATGGCAGGTGAAATAATAATTGCAAACCTATTGCCATCCCTATGATCTCGGCCAGATCACAGGCGATGATAGCAATTTGAGCTAACAGATAAAGACAAAAATTAACAAGGCGCGGATATGCATTTTTGGATGCTTGTGCAAGGTCGAGTCCCCGCACAATCCCGAGCCTTGCACTTAATGATTGGAGCAGCAAGGCAATAAGGTTTGACGCAAATAAAATCCATATTAAACGATAGCCGAATGCGCTGCCGCCTGCGATATCTGTGGCCCAATTACCCGGATCCATGTAACCAACGCTTACCAGGTAAGCCGGGCCGACAAAAGCGAGAATCCTGCGCCAGCCGGTTTTGTTTTCTGTACTGATGGAGCTATGAACATTGCTTAAGGATTGTTTCTCGGTATTAATCATAAGGATATCAATAAATTATTTGCTACTTCACGGCTTATCTGGATCTTTTTATCCTCCATCTCTAATACCATCGAATGATCAAATTCTATCACTTCTTTAATTAAAATATTTTTGCCTATCAGCAGTTCCTGTTTTTCCAGGTATTGTAAAAATTCCCTTGAGTGGTTTCGCACACCGCATATCACGCCCGTTTCATTAACACCGATTGAAGAAACCGGTTTAAGATTATGTATATTAAACAGCCCGTTACAGTCGGGTATCGGATCGCCGTGCGGATCATATTTTGGATATCCCATAAATTTATCCAGACGGTCAATCAGCTCATTTGAAGAAATATGCTCCATCTCTTCAGCCATTTCATGTACCTGGTCCCATTTAAAGTTGAGCTTTTCAACCAAAAAATACTCCCATAGCCTGTGCTTGCGTATAATATTTACAGCTACCTTTTGGCCGGACCCGGTAAGGGAGACCCCCTGGTAGGGAGTGTAGTTGATAAGCTCTTTATCTGCAAGTTTTTTCAACATGTCGGTTACCGAAGATGCCTTAGTATTCAGCAGGGCTGCAAGCTGGTTGGTTGTTACGCTTGTAACATTTTCAGACAGGTGATAAATTGACTTTAAATAGTTTTCCTCAGCTAATGTATTCATTTATACAAACCTAATAAAAAATTTAGACTTATCTAAATTTGTAACCAATGAGAAATTTATTTCGGTAAAAACACTTTTTTGAAAAATTTTATTTTGCTGATTAAGTAAAACCATATATTTGCCTGTATCATGGCTGCTGAATTAGATAAAATAGATCTGCAAATACTGAAGATATTGCAGGAAAATGGAAGGATAACCAACCTTCAGCTTTCCAATGAAATAGGGCTTTCACCGGCACCGACCTTAGAGCGTGTACGCAAGCTTGAAAATGCCGAATATATTAAAAGCTACCATGCATTGGTTGATGAAGAAAAACTGGGCCTGGGCATAAAGACCTTTATCCAGATATCCCTGGATTTCCATCAAAAAAACACCATTCAAACTTTTTTAGATGAGATACAAAACATTAAGGAAGTTACCGAATGTCATCACGTAACAGGGCAATGTGACTTTTTGCTGAAGGTATATGTGCGTGATATCAAATCGTACGAACAATTGATCATGGAAAAAATAAGCCGCATCACCGTGGTTAAAACCTTCCAGACTATGATGATCATGTCGACCAGTAAGAAAGAACCTATTGTGCCGCTCGAATACTAAATGGCGTCAAGACAACAAGAGTTAGGAATCAAGAGAAAAAAGACCGGTGTAAAGTTTGAGATGCTTAATACTCTAAAGCTAACCATCCTAATTCCTGACTCTTGATTCTTATAGTCTTGCTTCTTGACTAATGAATTTGCCAGTCAATCGGCTCCTTGCCTTCTTTTACCAAAATAGCATTTGTTTTTGAAAACGGATGTGACCCGAAGAAACCTCTCTCTGCCGAAAATGGAGAAGGGTGAGGTGATTTGATAATATGATGTTTTTTGTGATCAATCAATTCGCTTTTTGCCTGCGCAAAAGCGCCCCATAATATAAAGATAATCCCTTCCTTTTTATCTGAGATAGTCTTTATAACGTTATCCGTGAATTCTTCCCACCCCTTTTTTTGATGTGAACCAGGCGTTCCAGCCCTTACGGTAAGACTGGCATTCAATAGCAGAACACCCTGCTCAGCCCATTCGGTAAGATCTCCATGAGCAGGTATTACAAAACCGGGTATATCGGTGGAAAGCTCTTTATATATATTTCTTAGGGATGGTGGAATACCGATACCTTTTTGCACCGAAAATGATAAACCGTGCGCCTGGTTTTCGCCATGATAAGGATCCTGCCCTAAAATTACAACCTTTAAGTTTGTGAACGGCGTTTTCCAGAAAGCATTAAAGATGTCACTTCCTTTCGGATAAATTTTGTTACCCGCCTGTTTCTCCTCTTTTAAAAACTGCCGCAGCTGAATCATGTAAGCTTTGTCAAACTCGTCACCTAAAACTTCCAGCCATGAGGACTCTATTTCTATTGCCATAAATATTTTTACAGATATTGATTTAGCGTACAAATAAACGGATATTTGTATCGCTAATTTATAGTATTACAAAAGATGTCAAATATAGTAAGGTTAATTATTGCTTGTGTGGTTT
>JAQNCM010000557.1 GCA_029237615.1 Mucilaginibacter sp. | reverse complement strand
AGACCGATGGCCGTGATCAGGATGCCGTTGAACGCCCCGGCCACGAGGCCCACGATGATGCACGCGACGAATACCCACCAGATGTTCCAGTGGGCGTTGTGGAACAGCACGCCCATGACGGCGGCAGATAGCCCTGCCGTGCTCGCCACCGAGAGGTCGATCTCTCCGGTGATGATGATGAGCGCCATCGGCATCGCCATCAGCAGGATCGGAACCGCATCTATCAGCAGGAAGCTCACGGTCGCGGTGCCGAAGAAGTACGGCACGAAGGCGCAGGCGAGGATCACGATGAGGATGAGGGCGTAGACCGTGTTGGCGTTTCGGCCGAGGAACAACCGGTTCGCGGCACTCCTGGCCCTGACCGGAATCGCGGTCGCGTTGCTCGTGACGGCGTCAGACATTGCGGGCCTCGCTCACTCGCAGCTTGCGGGCGGTTCGCAGTGACAGGATTCGGTCGAGGAGGATGGCGGCGATGATCAGTACACCGACGATCGCCTGCTGCCAGAACTTGTTCACGTTCAGTGCGGCGAGCGCACCGGTCATCGTGGTCAGGAGCACCGCGCCGATCGCAGCGCCGGTCACCGTTCCGCTGCCCCCGAAGATCGCAACGCCACCGACGACGACCGCCGCGACGATCTGCAGCTCGAACCCGGTGCCGGTGTCGGCGCCGACCGAGTTGAAGCGAGACGTGTAGAGCACGCCGGCGAGACCGCTGAGCGCACCGCAGGCGACAAAGGCGCCAACGATACGGGCGTTGACCTTGATGCCGAAGAGGCGGGCGGCATCCGTATCGGAACCGATCGCATAGAGGTCGCGTCCCGAGCGGGCTGCGAACATGTAGACGGCGACGATCACCACGATGATGAGCGCGGCGATCGCGAAGAGGGGCACACCCAGCAGGGTCTGCACCGAGAGGTTGCCGAACTCGAGGGGCTCATTGCCGATGAAGTACTGCTTGCTGCCGGCCCAGGCGTTGTTGATGCCGCGATAGATGTAGAGGGTGCCGAGGGTGATCACCAACGCGGGGACGCCGGCGAGCGTGACGATGAAACCGTTGATCGCTCCGAGTACGGCGCCGAAGACGAGACCGATGAGAAAGACCAGCGGTAGCGGGATGCTCGGGAACGCCGCGAAGAGCGAGCCGGTACCGAATGCGGAGAGGCCAAGGATGGAGCCGACCGAGAGATCCACGTTCTTGGTGATGATGACGAGCGCCTGCCCGACGGCCATCACGACGAAGATGGTCGAATTCAGGAGCAGATCTTTGACGCCCTGGCCAGAGAGGAACCTGGGGTTCACGACCTCGGTCACGATGATGAGCAGCGCGAGCGCGGCGAACACCGAGAACTCGCGCGACAGGAAGATTCGCCCGATCGTTCGCCCCGCCCGTGCCTCGGTGATCACGGGGGCTGTTGCCTGGCTCATTTCACGGTCTCCGGTGATGCGCTTGCGGCGTGCATGACGGCCTCGGCGGTCGCCTCGTCGCGGGCGAGGGTGGTCGAGACGCGGCCTTCGTGCATCACGACGATGGTGTCGGCCATGCCGAGCACCTCTGGCAGTTCCGACGAGATCATGAGCACGGCGATGCCCCGCACGGCGATCTCGGAGATGAGGCGATGCACCTCGGCCTTGGTGCCGACGTCGATTCCGCGCGTCGGCTCGTCAACGATGAGGAACCGCGGGTTCGTCGCGAGCCACTTGGCGAGGACGACCTTCTGCTGGTTGCCCCCGGACAGCGTGGATACCGAGAGGTCCTGCGATCCGGTCTTCACCTGGAGTCGACTCGTCCACTCCTCTGCGGCCGCGCGCTCACGCCGCCCGTCGATGATGCCGAAGCGAGCCAGCTGCTCGCGCAGCGTGAGAGTCGTGTTGCGGGCGACCGAGAGGTCCATGACGAGACCCTGCTTTCGGCGGTCCTCCGGAACGAATCCCATCCCGGCGTCGATGGCGGCCTGGGGCGAGTGTGCCTGGAGCGGTTTGCCAGAGACGGTGACCGATCCGGTGTCGTAGCGATCGATTCCGAAGATCGCGCGAGCGACCTCGGTACGGCCAGCACCGACGAGCCCGGCGAGCGCGACGATCTCACCGGCGCGCACGTCGAAGCTGATGTCAGAGAAGACGCCGCCGCGGCTGAGGTTTCTCACCGAGACGACGGGTTCGCCGATCTGCGCCTCCTGTTTGGGGAACAGCGTCGCGATGTCGCGCCCGACCATTTCGCGCACCAGGCTGTCGACCGTGATGTCCTCCGTGAGGTGGGTGGCGACGAAGGCGCCGTCGCGCATGACGGTGACGCGGTCGCAGAGATCGAAGACCTCGTCGAAGCGGTGAGAGATGAACAGGATGCCGGCGCCCCTGTCGCGCAGCGCCCGCGCAACCGCGAACAGGCGGTCGACCTCGACGCCGCTGAGTGCGGCCGTCGGTTCGTCCATGACGAGGACTGTGGCATCGAGCGAGATGGCCTTGGCGATCTCGATGATCTGCTGGTCGGCGATGGAAAGACCGTCCGCGACGCGGTCAGGATGGATAGGCACGCCGAGGCGGCTGAACAGCTCGCGCGCCCTGGCGCGCATCGCGGGCCGGTCGATGAGCCCGAGGCGGCCACGCGGCTGCCTGCCGATGAAGATGTTCTCGGCGACCGTGAGGTCCGGGAAGAGCGTCGGCTCCTGGTAGATGACCGAGATGCCGGTGGCCTTACTGTCGGCCGGGCTCCGGAAGGTGACCTCGTGCCCGTCGACGACGAAGCTTCCCGTGTCGGGGTGGTGCACGCCGGCGAGGATCTTGACGAGCGTTGACTTTCCCGCGCCGTTCTCGCCTACGAGGGCGTGGATCTCGCCGGGCAGGATCTCGATCGTTCCATTGGTGAGGGCCGCAACGGCACCGAATGACTTGGTTGCCCCGGTGAGCGAGAGGAGTGGCGCAGCCTGCGCGATCGGCGTCGTCATCGGCGTCCTGCCTCCTCATCGAGGTACTAGATTGAATCGTTTTAAGAGTGCGATTGATGTGCACTCTATGGCGGCGAGCCTCCGGGAGTCAAGTCAGAGATTGAATCGTTCCAATACCGTGATCGAAAAGTGTTCAATACCTGCGAGGATGCTCTCTAGGTGCACGCGAGGATGCAAGAGGGTGGTGGGTCAGTCCGATGTCGGTGAGTGTGAAGGATGTCGCTGCGCGCGCCGGGGTCTCTGTCGGCACCGTGTCCAACGTGATGAACTGGCCGGAAAAGGTGGCCGAGGGTACCGTCCGTCGCGTTCAGGAGGCGATCGATGAACTCGGCTTCGTGCGCAACGATGCGGCGCGGCAGTTGCGGGCCGGGCGCAGCCGAGCTATCGGCCTCGTCATCCTCGATGTCGGAAATCCGTTCTTCACCGACCTCGCCCGCGGTGCGGAAGACAAAGCGGCGCAGGCCGGTCTTTCGCTCATTCTCGGTAACAGCGATGAGCGCGAAGAGCGTGAAGCCACCTACCTCGAGCTCTTCGAGGAGCAGCGCATGCACGGCGTGCTGATCTCCCCCTTCGGCGACATAACGGCTCGTCTGCGCCGGCTGCGTGCGCGGGGGATCCCCGCCGTCCTCGTGGACCGCACGAGCTCCGACCCGTCTTTCAGCTCAGTCTCCGTCGACGACGTCGCCGGCGGTTCGCTCGCTGCGCGGCACCTCATCGAGCAGGGTCGTCGGCGAATTGCCTTCGTCGGGGGTCCGATGAAAATCAGGCAGGTGACCGATCGGCTTCAGGGGGCGCGCGACGCCGTGGCGAGGCATCCGGATGTCTCCCTCGAGGTGGTTGAGACGCGAGCTCTCAGCGTCATCGAGGGCCGTGTCGCCGGAGCAGCACTGCTCGAACGCCGCCCCGAGGACCGTCCGGACGCCGTATTCGCGGCCAACGACCTCGTCGCCATGGGTATGCTTCAGGCGCTCAACATGCACGGCGAACTGCACGTTCCCGGGGATGTCGCGCTCATCGGCTACGACGACATCGACTTCGCGAGCGCGGCCGTCGTGCCGATGTCGTCCATTCGTCAGCCGAGCGCGTTGATCGGCCAGACGGCGGTCGAGATTCTGCTCGAAGAGGCCGCGGATCCCGCACTCGGCGCTCGGCACGTCGTTTTCCAACCGGAGCTCATCGTGCGGGAGAGCACCACGGCCCGCTAGTCGTGCCTGCCGTAAGCGGGGTCGCGATCCGCCCCCGGTGCTCGTTTCTCCGGAGGTTTTGGTCTGGAAGGCGGTGTTCTTGAGGACGAGGAACTCGAAACCCGGATTTCTCCGGAGAAACGTGATGCCCTACCGAGGTTTCGCGGCGTGACGCCTACCTCATGACTCAGTACGGCTAGCCCGCCTCGCCCAGCAGCTGGGTCGC
>JAQNCM010000612.1 GCA_029237615.1 Mucilaginibacter sp. | reverse complement strand
CAACCAGCAAAAACGAGTCCTCCTTCGTCGACTTCCAAACACTTCTCGGTCATCCTAGCTTTAAGCGTTCGGCATCTACGCGTTCCACACCGTTCAGGCTAGCAGTTGCTGTTGTCTGTCAGTGTTGTTGTCAGTCTTGTTGTTGTTGTCAGTCTTGTTGCTGTCATAAAATCATAGCGCTGCTCGCTGCTTGCTACTTGCTCGGTATGTGCTCCACCTCCAAAAGGCTCTCGTCGGCTGCACGGTTGGCTCGTGATATGTACATCTTTGCCTTTCGGCTTCTCGTTCCTTTGCCTTATGGCTTCTCATTTCTTTGCCTTATGGCTTCGGCTCTTCTGCCTCACGGCGTTACTCGTTCTGTCTGCATGGCACTCTTTATCACCACCTCGTTCCGGGCGTCTATCTTTCGCCGCTCTTGCCGCCAGACGGCACTCTACGGTCAAGTGTTTACACGCTTCCGACCAAGCTACTTCGCAAAGGTCCTGAACCCTCGAAAAGCCGCTGCGCCACCATCACGCTCCCCTTCAATTTCGATGCGTGAGAAAATCGCTCTCCACTCATCTCGATACCCTTTACGTACTTTTGAGAGAGGGGCTGGGCAACTTGAGCGAGTCCATGCCCTCTGCCCAACTCCTGCAGAGGTGCTAAATCATACCACAACCCTGCTAGGCAGCACGTAAGTACATGAAGGCTTGAGACTCTACACAACAATCTAACTGGTGGTCACGGCCTACAGAGTTTCGCGACCCAATGCAGGGACTTCTAACTCGACATGTCTCCGCGAGTGCTTCGAAAGGCACAAGCTCAATGTCTGGCCGCGATTGTGCCCCTGAGGCCTCCTCGCTGGAGCTCTGCCGCCACATCACTTGGACGCCCTGTCGGCGACGGCTAACTCTGCCCAGTCGCCTCGACAGTTGCCGACGCATACCACAGTCTTTCTTTTGTATTAGATAGCTTTATATAGGGTCTCCAGAAGCTCAAAATCTGGGACGACCAAGTGCCAACTGCGAGTACTATTCGCTACTTGTTAAATCCCGAGATCCCCGTATGACCTTGTCCTTTACGCCCACATCTGTGTGAAGCAGGTGGGAAACTACCCAATGTGTCAGCTATCGATCTGGTGTCTCTCCCGTCCTCCATAAAGCCACTCAAGCGGCTCTCTATGATTCTAATATTGGTCTGGTCTCCCTAGAAGGCTCTGCTGCAGTCACACATTACATCGCACCTTCGCAAGGTCGCTACCACGGTCATCTGCAGTCTGTTGATACCGCTACAGCTGGTCTGCTAGCCTGCCTACTTTGTTACCTCCTGTACTTTCTTGCCGTCTGTCTATTTGTCGAACTCTTCCGGCTACGTTGCCTTTGTGGTTAGAACGTCTTGCGGGCAGCGTCAAGCACCAGTTCAGCTTCACGCCGAAGCCATTACGCATGCAATTCGCGGTCCTTGTTATTACCTTGCCTTGCAATTCGTGCTTTTTGGTGTAGGAAGTTTCAGGTTCTATCCTAAGACAGCTTGACTGGAAAAAGCGACGAAGGGCTCGTGCCATCTGGTTATATACATAGTTGATGCGTCTCTGCGTTGGCTCCAGATGAGAGATATGAACCTCTCAACTGGGTTCCCAGGCGACACCGACGTGGAGGTGCAGAGTCCGACGTCTATCGCCCTTAAGAATACAAAGGTCCGAAAAGCACAAAGCAAGCGACAAAGGAAACCCCCAAAGGCAAAAAAAAGAAAAGAAAAAAAAGAAAGCCCCCCGATTACACCGCTCGGGCTTTCCCGGACACTTTACGTGCCCGAACACCCTCGCCGCCGCTGCTGCCGCCGCTACCGCCGCCATCACCATCATCACCGCCGCCACCGCCTTCCTCTACATCCGGCTGCCGCGCCGGCTTGAACGTCTGGCACCAGCGGCCAAACGCCGCGCAGGCACCGCCAACGCTCGAGACAACGGCGCCAAGCGCGTCGCGCGCGGTGCGCGGGAAAGCCAAGACCTGGTCGGCCGTCGGCCACCCGAAGAAGTTGGCCAGCTGCACCAGGGTGCCGAAGGCGCCGACAGCCAGGAATGCCGTCATGGCGGTGTTGCGCCAATGGACGGCGAACGCTGGTTGTGGGAGCTCGGGGAGCTCACGCCGCAGGGCGACCTGCTGTCGCAGGGCCGCGTTCCACTCAAGCTGGGTGGCCAGAAGCTCTTCTACGACGGCGAGGATCCGCCGACCCGTCTCCTCCGATATTGGAGGCATTTTCGGGGCTCGAACCCGAATTGCTGTTGTTGTGGTTGTTGTTGTCGTTGTTGTTGTGGATGTTGCTGTTGCTGCTGGTTGCTGGTACCTAAAGACTCGTTAGCTACACGGTGGCTGAAAATCGGAAAAGAGAAGAAAAGAGAGTGAGGACAAAGACGGCAGGTTAATTGGGCAAAGACAAGGCCGTGGCGGGGATCCTGAGCAATTTTGAGTTCCTTCCCGACCAGAACATGCAAGGCAGGACCAGGCGAGCCCTGATCAACGCGGTCCTCTCATGGAAGGTAGGATAGACGATAGACGTGGATGATAGAAGTGGTCATGCCTTCCCTCTTTCTCACCAGTCGGGGACGTCCTTTCCGGGGAGCATGAGCGAATGACACGTTGACCTCGTGGACTAGCCAGACAGCAGAGGAAGGAAGGAACGAAACAGCATGGCCAGCTATGCGCATCAGGTCGACACTACTGTCTCAAAGTCCACAGCAGGCCACAAAGGGGAACAAGATGGCAAGAGCCACTCTGACACCCCAAGAACAGGATGGACCCGACATGGAAGCAGGCTGCGGCTACTTCACAGGGCAGTTATGCTAAGGAAACTAAGCTTATTAGGTACCACCTACCTTAGTACTAGAAGGTTTCACAGGGAAATTACCTGGGTAGGTACCTAGGGAAGATAAGCTAGATGTGGTTGCTCTCGCGAAAAACTTCATGAACGGGAAATACCTTACCAAGCTGATATGCCAACAGCTTGGCCAGCTGAAGTTTTGTCGCCGACGACCTTGCGCCATGTGAGCCAATCGCCAATGATCATTGCTAGCAAGAGAGAGTAGTCAGGAGTCAGGAGCCTATACCTGTAGAATTCTAGGCACTAAGTTCTGTTTCTGACCTACGTGGTAGGTAGTGATAACAAGGTACCGACTTGTCGTAGCCCAGTATAGCTATCCACGTAAGACAATGACAACTAGTCGTGATTTGATCGAAGCAGCTTCACTCTTCCAAGCAAGTGCCATCCTTTTCACAGGTAACTGGCTTAAACAGTAGTGGTAGTATGTGACAGGAGGCTACTAAACCCGCCGGTGCCTTCCGTGTCCTAAGGTGTGTTTAGGGATTCTAGGATACGTCTACCGATCTCCTCACACTCATCTGCGCTTCGTCGGGCCTCAGCTATTTTCGCCGTTTTCCGTTCGGGGCAAGGGGGTGGGTTGCCAACCTCCATAAGCCAAGCTGAGACCCGAAATCCTTTAGCTACAAACAGCATCCAATAAGCTCCTACCCGACCGCATTGATTCCAGAGCCAACAACGTATCCTGCGAAGCAAACGTGATCTAGGCAGCTTCTTCGCTATAGACCCCTCAAAGCTGGTACTA
>JAQNCM010000630.1 GCA_029237615.1 Mucilaginibacter sp. | reverse complement strand
CGATTCGCGAACAGATCTCGTCTATCAGAACTTGCACGTTCGGGTCGATAAGCTAGCCACATGGGCATCCGCCGCGGGCGACATAGATCAGATCCGACGCGGGGTCATACAAGATGGCGTCAGCATCCTCCGGGAGCCTGTCGTGCGCATCGTTCTCCGTTCAAAGACGTCTACAGTATTTACCTTGCTGCGGGTGACATAGGCAATCTCGCCCCCTCGGGGCAAGGCAGCTCCATGAGGCAGGAATTCATCGAGCTCCCCTGTACCAGGCGACTCAACGTTCTCGATTACCTGACGCTTCGCGGCAGACAGCTCTTTGTCGCCGTGTCCTCTTCTCCGATGTATTTCTCAGCGAGCACTCGGATAGGGTCCAGTTTCATCTCGCCTTTGTGTAGTTTTGTAATTGCCTGTAGATGGTTGGCCGGCTGTCTGCTTGGGCGCGTATCCTTGTCCGTGAGGAGAAATGGCCACAATGCGAGGCAATGGAGCCGCAGGCGAGCAGATGGGTGCAAGGCTGCTGTTGGTCGACGACGACCGTGAGCTATGCCAGTTGGTGTCCACCTACCTCAACGAAGATGGCTTCCAGCCCACGGCTGTTCACACCGGCGCAGAGGGCGTGGAGCGCGCCATCCAAGGCGGCTTTCAACTCATCATCTTGGACGTCATGCTGCCCGACCAGAAGGGTTTCGATGTGCTGCGAAAAATCCGCCAGCAGACGCGGACGCCGGTTCTGATGCTGACCGCCAAGGGCGATGACTCTGATCGTATTTTAGGTTTGGAATTAGGCGCCGACGACTATCTCCCCAAGCCATTCAACCCGAGGGAGCTTGCGGCCCGGCTCTCAGCCATTCTGCGCAGGTCCGGCTGGCAATGCGAGGGTACCTCGACACTGCGGCCGCCGCGCGTTCGCTCCGGCGATTTGGAACTCGATATGGCCACCCGGAGCGTAAGGAAGGGCGAGGAGGAACTGAAGCTGACATCGGCGGAGTTCGATCTGTTGCGCCTCTTCTTTGCTTCCCCCGGCAGAATCCTGACGCGGGAACTCCTGGTGGAGTCCGTACTCGATCGGAAGTTCTCTCCCTTCGATAGGAGCATTGATTTGCATGTAAGCAATCTTCGAAGAAAGCTCGGGCCGCATCCTGACTGCAGCGAAAGAATTAGAAGTGTTCGAGGTGTAGGCTATCTCTACGCCTGGCCATCGTAGCGGCTCCGTTCGATGTACCTTGCCAGGAGAGCTCTGCGTCATCAGCACAGTTGTAGACGTGTGAGGTATGTGTCTGGAGAGTTTCGCTTAACGTGTGTGCGGACGCACATCGCGGAGATCTCCGAAGCGATGCGCGTTTCTGAAAGTGTGCACGCTTGAGCAACTCGATAGAGCCGTAACACACCCGGTCCGCCTGCCCGGGCGGACTCGCGGGCTCCCCGCCTGCCTGCTCTCCATCTATACCGATGGAGCAGAACATCACTCATGGGTGGGTGCCGTACCGGCTACCGTCCTCGCCCTCCGGGAGGCGGTTCCCGCAGTTCTCCCGGACTGGCTCCCTGACGGAGGTCGCCAGGGGGCTTGGTTTGCACGCTGCCTTTCTCGTCAGGATGCGCTGCATGAGAGCGCGGATGGCCGACCGCCCCTGCCAGCGGAACCTTGTCTGCGTCCCGCTGGGCGGTGTGTTCATCCATTTCACGCATCGCCTCTTCCGACGCCCGGCTCACGCTCTTCTCAGAGTCTTCTCGTTTCATCTCTCCACTTCCGGTTCGCTGGATGCGACGTGGTCTTCCAAGTGAGATGAATGGGTGCCGGGGTTTAGATACTCGGCGTCGAAGACATGACCGAAACCCGACGCCTTGGCCGCGCATCCCACAAGTAGGAGTCGAAAGGACTACCCCGGGGACGAGGGATCGACGCCTCTCGTTGTTTCAAACGAGGATGGCGACCGTCACCAGATGATGTCAGGGACAGGAGTTTCGCATGGCACATGCCACTACACCGCACACTCAGTCGCAACAGAATCGCCAGTACGACCGCACAGACCTGGAGCCGGATCAACTGGAGCAGACCGCCGGGACCGGCGCTGACGCCTCCATCTATCAGAACAATGCTGGAGCACAGACGGGCACGAATCGGGCTCCAGAGAGATTTCCCGATAGTGCCCATCATCCGAATACCGAGCCACAGCCTGTCTCTTATGAAGGCAAGCTGGCGTCGCGTGCGCCTCGGGCCAATACTCAGGGCATCAGCAATCATTCCAGCAGCGAGGAAAGCTCGCGGCAGGAGAAGGTAGTGGGTGAGCGGCCCGACGCGCAGGCGGGCGTGAATCACTCCGGCTGACGGGAGCGCCACGCGCTCGGTCGTTCCACCGGATATTGCTTACAGCGGGGCGGGGCGGAGGCCCAGTGCCTTCCCCGCCACTTCAACGCATGGCGGAAAATCATGATTGCGACCGGAGAATTGCAAGAGCTCGCGGAATTCTGGGCGCCAGAGTCCGACGCTCTCACCTTCTATCTCGGCCACGGTATCGCGAGGGAATTGGCGCACCGCGAAGACCCAATTCTGGCGAAAGAGACAATTCATGATCTGTTCGGCGGACTGGAAGGCGCGTCGAAGCACATGCGCGCCGATCTGGGGCGCCTTGTCGAAGTCGCCTCTTCGATGAGGGGCTATCGACCCCGGGCAAAGATTGTCTTCGCATGCGCCAGCAAAGATCTCTGGCGTGAGTACGATCCGCCGGGCAGCTTCCCCGTTCAGCTCAGCGCAGGCCACAGCTTCTCGTTGCTGCCATTGCTTGCGGCTGCGGAAGAGTCACGGCGTTACTGTATCGCGCTGGCCGATCGCAATAAGCGGCGCCTGCTGATTCTGCAATCGGGCGAGGTGATCGAGCATTCGTCAGCCCTGGATGAAGACAAGGAGTGGGTGCGTACGACCGGCAGGGGCGGATCCGCGCATGTGGAGCGACAGGTGGAGGAGCGTGTCCACCAGCATTTCAAGTTCCTCGCGG
>JAQNCM010000533.1 GCA_029237615.1 Mucilaginibacter sp. | reverse complement strand
CCTGGCGCGCCGATCCCTTGTTCCAGACTGATATGATAATAGTCGATCGATGCCGTAAGCCGCGGAATAGACGATGGCTGGAGGACGGCGCCGATCGTGTAGGTCTTAGCCGATTCCGGCTTCAGGTGCGGATTGCCGACGCCGAAGGATGTTTGCGAGATGATGCCGAAGGGCGTCACGATGTTGGTCTGGGATATCGGCGAAGACGCCTGGAACATGTCGAACAAGGCCGGCGCGCGGATATCCTTTGAATAGGAACCTCGAAGCCGGATGTCGGGGATCGGCTCGTAGATGACACCAACCTTATAGGTCGTCGCGGGTCCGCTGGGATCGTATTTCGTGTAGCGGATTGCTGCGTCGACCGACAACGCATTGATCAGAGGTTTATCTTTGATCACGGGGATATTCAGCTCGGCGAAACCTTCGTTCACCTTCACACTGCCGGAATAGGGGAAGAATCCCCCAACCTCGAACTGAGAACTGGTGATCCGGCCGGCGGGCACGCCTCGAATCCCGGTGAAGTCGGCGAAACCCGCCGGCAGGGCGGTCGCCTGGTTCACTTTCTGACTGCGACCCTCGTAGCCGACGACCAGGATCGCCGGCTCGTCGGCCCAGAGCTTGAACAACGGACGCTGGGTGTTGGCCCCGTAGTTCCATTCGTCAATTGTCAGCGTACGGACCTGCTGAGTGCCCTTGATGTAGGCCTCGCCGGCGGGCGACACTGAGCCCGCGCCGAACAGGTTGATCGGGACGCACCCAGGAGTTAGGCCCGCAAGCGTCGATCGGCATACGATCTGACCGGTCGCGGGATCACGCACCGCATCGACGGCCGCAGAGAAGTTCTTGAATTGCAGGCTGTTGAGGTAAGTCGCCGTGACCTTGGATTGAGAGTACTGAGCGTAGGCTTGGTATTTCCATTCCGGCGCGAACTCCCCGCGCACACCGCCAAGGACACGATAGGTCTTGTCGTCTCCATCGGAGGTTATGATGGGCAGATCGTTGAACGTGCGCGCCATCCTGAAGCTGGTCACGCCCGCGCTCAGCATCTGGCTCGCCAGCTGTGGCGTGATGTAGGCGTTGTCGCTGAAGATCGTGGGCGCGTTGCCGCTCCAGGTCTTCGATTGCTGGAGCAGGTTTTGGATGTGGGAGTCGGCGTAGGCGGCTTCACCGAACAGGGTGACGTTGGGAGACGCCTGGAACTCGCTGTGGAGGAAGAAGTTTCCACGTTTCAGGCTTCCGATCAGCCCCCCCGGAATGCGGCCGGCGCCCTCTCCGCCCACCATGATGATCGAGTCGCGCGGTGAGCCGAATACTTCGGGTCTCGGCAGCCCCCCGGCGTCGAAGGTCGTGCCGGACAGCGGCCCGGACGTGATCAAGCCGCCCGTGGGCACCAGATTGTTGAGGCCGTGGTTGAACACCAGCTGGGTCGGCTGGGCGCCGGCCGTGTTAATGACGACGCCAGCATTGCTGTTGTACCAGTCGCGCTTGTTGTTGAAGGGCCCGATCGCCTGCTGGTGGTAGTAGTCGCCGCTGACGATCAGGCTGCCGCGCCCGTCCGCGAAGCTGAGGCCGTGGGACGCGGAGAGTTCCACCGCGTCGCCATCGCCATAGGTCGAAACGCCGTAGGACGCTTCCGCCTTGGTGCCGCGGAATCCGGTGTCGAGAATGAAGTTCACCGCCCCAGCGACGGCATCGGAACCGTAGGCCGCCGACGCGCCGCCGGTGACGATATCCACACGCCTGATGAGCTGCTCGGGAATGAGTGAGACGTCGACGCTACCCCGGTCGTCGGAGACCGGCACCCGCATGCCGTCCACGAGGACGAGGGTGCGTTGAGGGCCGAAATTCCTAAGGTTGAGCCGCGCCCCGCCGGATTGTGTGGCAAGCCCGATGAACCCCTTGTTCGACGGCGAGGCCCGAAATTGCGGCATGGTGGTCAGGGCGTCGAACAGCTTGGGGGACTGCCGCTGCAAATCCAGTTCGCCGATCGAGGTGACCGGGGTGGGGCTGGCCAGGTTCGGATTGCTGATCCGCGACCCCGTGACAAGGACCTCGGTCACCTCGGACACCTTTGCCGGCACGGCCGCGGCCGGTTGAGCTTGAGCAAAGGCTTGGGAATGCGCTGTGTAGGCCAGCAATATGCCGGTGGCCGCCGAGCGTAGAAGTTGCGTACGAGTGCTCATCTTATTGTCCTTCCCCAAATCTGTTGTCTCTCGCGCCGCGTCTAACGGCGGCATCGAGGAGAGTCAGAAAGCGGTGGGTGACGCGGCAACGACGGCCAAGGAACTCTCTCGGGGTTTCGGCAGCACCGCTGCCGTCGAGCGAATATTCACTATGGCCTCACGCCTTCCCGACCTCTTTGCAGCCTCTTGCGAAACGAAGGCGCAAGAGGTGTGCCATCCCTCGAATTAAGGTCTTCAGCTCGTGGTGAGAGTGCGAAATGCCGAATGTGAGCGCTCCTGCCCGCCGGTTTTCAGACCGCGGCCAGAATTTGATCTGCATGTTCGCGTAGGCGACATATGTACGCTACGAGAACATCAGCAACCGTCGACGGACCCGTCTAGATGTAGCGCTTCACCGTGTTGCGGCTGCAGCCCAGCTCCGCCGCAATCTGCTTTGTGCCCCAGTCAGCCCAGCGCCCAGACGCAGCATCGCTGCGAGGTCAGGCGTCCGCATCACGGCTCCCCGCAGGGTTTCCTGCTGCAGAGAATTTGCCCTGATCTCGCCGTCGTCATGATTCCTCCTGGCTGGGGTCAGGAAGTCCCACTTTCCCTGCCGCCTCACACGCGTCATCCGCTGCGGCGGCACGACCATCGCCACGGCGCCGATGGAGACGTGCGAACTCGACGGAGGTCGTCCGGGCTAGAGTGTGCAGACGACCCGGCTTGGGGCCAGACCCGGGGACACCAGCGGGCCAGGGGGCGATCGGCGGCGCCAAAGAGGCCGGCGAGAGGGCCGCACCCGAGGCGCCCGACCATCAGGTCGGCTTTCGTCTAGTGCGATGCGGTCGGCAAGAACATGACAGCCCGTGGCGAGCCTAATCCTGCAACATCAATTCAAACAGTTGATTGATGTCGTCCTTCTTTTCGATCGAAAATACCCAGTCGACGACTCCTTCACGTCTCTCTTTGGAGAGGCGGCCCGCCTGGCTGTGGAACTTGTCGAGTATCTCCTGGTCCGTCATGGCGTTCTGCGGATGTCCTCTGGGGTTCTCATATTCGAAGACGCGCCCTCCCCCATCGAACGAAACCAGCTCGATCCGACATGCCATTGTCCAGGGAAAAAGCGCCTCGAGATCCGGATCTGGAATCATTTCGATCCGATCCACCACGGACAGAATCTCCGGATTTCTGAACCGCTGCTCAGTGAAGGTGGCATGGGATATCACACCATCCACCAGCGCCGCGCCAATCAGGTAGGGGCCGCTGTGATCGGCGGTCTCTCGAGTGCGCGGGTCCCACAGCGACGGATCTTCGTCCCGGGTGAACATCGATCTGCCGTCGATGAATACCTTGATCGCCGCCGTCTCTGCAGCTTTGAAGGATCCATGTAGTTTCAGGGCAAGCTCAACCGGCGTCTGTAATTCGTAGCGTATCGGCAGCGACTTGAAATAGGTATCTTCAATACGCAATGTCCGCGCTGGACCACCGAATGGACCTAGTTCAAACGGCGTCTTCAGCTGCTTGATGAATCCCTTTGAACCTTCGAAGGCATTGGCCGGTCCGGTGATCCCCTCCGCGGCCATCTGCGCCGCAAACAGGCCGTTGCGACTGCCGTTGGGCCCGGCTATGCCCTTCCACTGCGACAATTCTCCCACCCGGGTTTCGTATAGCGAAATGTTGGGGACGATCGCCAAGCGCACGGCGTGCGCCAATTGGGATTCAGTTAATCCGAGTAGCCGGCCGCCGGCCAGCGCGGTCGATACGGCGTGAAGGGGTGGGTAGTCCCACCCATTGGATTTGAGCACGACAGTGTCGACGAATTGGCCGCAGATCTCGTATCCAAGCACAATGCCGAGCAACAGGGTCCGGCCATCAACCCCGGCGGACTCCGCCGCGGCCACGATGCCCCCGATGTTGTCGCTGGGATGCGGACCCACATCGCCCCGGGCCGGTGACGTCTCGGTTCCGAAGTAGTCATCGCTAAAATCCGAGTATCGGATCATAGACCCATTAACAAGCGCCGCGAGATCAGGGCTGGTCTTTGTTCTTGTTCCGAACAAGGTGGCGGGCTGCTCGGATTGCACGCGCGAGGCCAGCCGACGCAACGCCGCCACCGGCTCTTCCGAAAAGGCGCCTATAGAACAACCTAGCGCGTCTATCAGGCATCGTTTTGCGGCGTGAACCGCCTCAGGCCGTATATCGCTGAATTGGAAATTTGCAGCGAAGCCAGCCAAAGTGCTTATCGTTCGATCCATGGACGATCCTTCCGGGTCTCAGCCTCGCCTCGATCGCGGTTCAGGAAACCTGCGCGGTCACTCAGCGGAGTCTCAATACCTGGCCGTGAGGTTATTGCCGCCGGCCACCGGCTAGTGATGATCGCCGACTTGGCGGCGCGGCTGCCCTTCGTTGTCAGACGTGCCGGTTCCAGCCGCCGTCGACATAGACGCGCTGCCCGGTGATGTATCCGGCCTTCGGCGAGCACAGGAACGCAATCAGATGGGCGGCATCGGAGGGTTCGCCGAAGTGGCCGGCGGGCACGTCGTGGCTGAGGAATCTCTTCTCATCGTCCGCGGTGGGCAGGACGCGTGGAATGAAATCGTTCCTGATCTGATCGGTCACCAGAATGCCAGGAGAGATGCAGTTCACGGTCACGTCCTCCTTCGCCACCATCCGCGACAGTCCCTTCGCCCAGATCAGCAGCGCCGCCTTGGAGGTGAGAGAACCGCTCATGCCGAATGGCTCGGAGGTCGCGGTGAGGCAGACGATCCGGCCGAACTTTCGCGCCACCATTCCGTCGAGGAACGCCTCGGTGAACTTGCGCGCGGTGGTGAAGTTCAGATTGAAGGCCTCGTCCCAGTCGCTGTCTGGGTTGCTCAGGCCGAATGGACGCGCCTGACCGAGATTGTTGATCAGAATGTCAAGGTGACCGTACTGCGCGATGACCTGGTCGCGAACGCGGAGCGAAGCGCCATTGGAGGACGCATCGTCGACGATGACCAAGGGCCGAAGCGCCCCTTTCGATGCGATCTCGTCGGCGATCTCGTCCAGCAGCGCCTGACGCCTGGCGACGATGATCGTCTGTGCGCCCTCCTCGCTCAGCACTTTGGCGGTTTCGTACCCGATGCCGGCGCTGGCCCCCGTGATGAGCGCGGT
>JAQNCM010000459.1 GCA_029237615.1 Mucilaginibacter sp. | reverse complement strand
CAGCGAGCCGGCACCGTGTAGTCGATTGAACAGCCCGTCAGCTCCTGATATGCCGCGGCCTTAGCCGAGCCCGGCTGACGCGGTTAGCGCTTTGACAACCAGGTCTACGGAAAGCTCTTTGGCTAGCGACGAAACCCACGCGGCTGTTTTGCCTAACCATTTTGCGGTCGCTCCTGCGTCGCCGGCGCGCGCGCTTTCCTCGGCTTTCGCTATCAAGTCAATATCTCCGAATTGTCCGGGCTTGGCCGTTGCTGGAGCCGCCTTCAACAGCACTTGCAGTTGCCTTGCCAACTCGCCAAGCTCCATTGAGCTCAGCGCGCGTGACCGGCGCAGTTCAAGATCACCTTCTATTTCGTTGTCGCGAACAACCATGCGTGCATCCGCTGCGTCTGAGCGTATATTTGTGTTCCCGCCGACCCGATTCTTTTCAACTATCTGATCGCTCTTATCCACGCTGTCTCCCATTTTGCTACCCCAGCTCGGGAAATTTGAAGGGAAAGAATTCGATGTCCGTTCACTGCCGACCATTGTTACGTTACCGTAAATTGTAGAGCCCGTGACAATTTGCGTTGATCCGACAATGCTCGAGGCGGTTCCTGCGCTGAGGCGTAGAGACCATCTATGACGCATCGCCCGCGCTTCGTCACGCTCGCGAAGCTCCAGGATGGACATAAGCGCTGCGTTTGGATCGGCGTGGTTCAACGCGCGGTTTACATGAGAGAATTCTGATTGAGCTACCCCCATAAAGCTGAAATCATAGCCATCAGTTGGAAGGCCCAGCTCATCGAAAACGTCGTCATATAAGCGCTCGCGCAAAAAAGCGTCAAAAATAACGTCTCTATCCAGAAGACGCTGGAGGGCGTTGATGCGAAGAGGTGCGGCGACATACGCAATCGGGGCATCTAGCGAAGTTCGCTGCCTCGCTAGTGCGGTATAGCAAAGTCCTCTGTACGCGAATATTGAAAAAGGTAGCAGCCGATCGTCCAGGCCTTGTTCCGCAGCAGCTACTTGAAAGTCGTAGAAATCCGTGTGTGCTGCAGATGAATATGCCCACGGTATGTTTACTTCTAAGAGATCGTCGACAGTCGTAACCTCGTCTTCGATTGCTCGGCGTATTAGCCGACAGATCGGCTCGGCAATCTGCCACGACGCAAGGTCGAGACCAACATCTTCATATACCGCAAATGCGCGGCCGAGACGATCGTTGATAAAATCGAATAGGTACTGGATCTCCCTTAGCGCCGGTAAGCCGATTGTAGCAACGCTCGAGTTGTTTACGAGGAGCCGGTCATAAAGTAGTATGTGATGCAGAAAGTCTAAGAAAAGCGCTTTGTCGTCGGAGGCGCGATATGTGGAATGGTACGGCCATGTGGGATCACCGTGAACGCCACGAATCCATCGAGAAGCTCCGTACACAATCGACGCGTCGAGGAGGGCCGTTGGCTGTGCGACTTCAGCTGCATGAGACATTGATCGATGCTTTCGGCCTTTGGGGGTGCGGTTACACCAAGCGGCACCGTTTAACTAGGACAAAGGACTGACTGTGGCCTTGCTGATGGCGGATCCTCCTGCCGTATGTCCGCGATTGTGGTAATGATCGTGCTCGTCGATCTCTCGTAAACGACTGGCTTAGCAGCAATAACCCAGTAATCACATGACGAGCAGCGCCTTATTGAAATCCGGGTCGTGGACATATCGCCGACGGGCACCAGGGCCCTCGCGCGCTTGCAGGCCTCGCATATAGCGTGCTGCTCGTCCCACGCGTCCGGAGGCGCGCCCAAGATTGGCGAGGCGCCCGAAACGGGTCCCTCACGGACGCTCTCGGCGCGAAAGCAGCAGCGCGGCTTCGCGTGTCTCAAAAGGGTCGTCCGAAACGTCCACTCTGGTGCCACATCCGTCCTCGATGCTGCGCGTATGAAACGTTCGGGTATGCTCGCGTCAGCACGGGCGAGCAAACCATCGCGCTTCAGCTCGACGCGCTCCTCCGTTCCGCCGGGTGCAGCCAGATCTTCGAGGACTCCGCCGGCGGGGCGCACCGCCACCGAGCGGGCTGGCCGGCGCGGTCACGGCCGTGAGCGGCGGCGACGTCCTCGTTGTTTGGCGGCTGGACCGTCTCGGACGCTCGCTACGGCATTCGCTCGAGATTGTAGAGACGTTGCGCGACCGTGGCGTGATCCTGCGGTCGCTCACCGAAGCGGTCGACACCTCGACGGCGACCGGCAATCTTGTCTACGGTATCCTTGGCTCAATCGCAGAGTTCGAACGCGAGCTTATCAGAGAACGAACCGTCGCTGGGATGCACGCCGCGCGGCGCGGGGTTCATTGCGGCCGCCGACGGGCGCTTACTCCATCCCAGGTTGAGCTCGCGCGCTTGGCGCTGACCGCTCCGAACGCGTCGATCGCCCACGTCGCGTGTCAGCCACGGGTGGGTCGCGCAACCCTATACCGCGAGCTCTTCGCTGCCGGAAGCCGCGAGGCCGGGCCGCTGTATGACCAGGCAGCCACGACGGAGGCCTTGACGTAAGCGTCTTGACAGCTGGCGAAATTCGAGCCGTAACCGATGTCGCCGAATCACGCTACGGCTTCTAACGCGGCACGCCGCATCCGCGTCCCGATCAGCTGCTGTCGTTCTTTGGAGCGGCAGTAGTTGCCGGCGTCGGCGCCTTCTGGAGCGGAGGTTGACCAGGGAGACCTCGAGGCTCTTAGACATTGACCTTATGCGGCACCCAGCCAGGCCAGCCGTTCGGGAATTTGTCCGGGGGATACCAAGTGTTACCAGTAGGCGGATATAGCATCACGTGAAAATCAATAGCGGGCGGCCTAAGTACGATGAGTTCTTCCGACGGCTGCTGCTGCCTTGGCCCCATCAACAGCGTATCTTGACCGCGACTCTTGATATGGAGAAACGGACCGATCGTTCGTCCCCAGGAGGCCAGCGAGCTCGAATACTCAAACCGAACGGTGAGGAGTCCGGTATTCCCTTTGACTACAGACAAAATGCGTGTGGCGTGAATTGACCCATAGCAGATCTCGCGATAACCGGGCAGCCACTTTCGCGCGCGAGTGGTAAACCCGAAAGTCGGCGTGAGGGCAACGAGTGCGGGGCCAGAACGCGAGCGCGGTTGTACAACGTGCAGCACGCCCTCGTGAACCATGAGGTTCTCAAACCAGTATTGTGGCGCTTTCGGATCGAGCGGCGCGGGGAACCGTAGAGGGGCCGCACAGAGCTTCCCCCGATCCAGCCCAAAGATGTCGATCTGTTTGCGTAACTCTGCATCCCTTGTCGCCGCGCTGCAATCCGCTAGCAGCATGGAAGCGACGACGGCGACAAGGGCAGCCTTCACTTAATGCCGCCCGCCAGAGCGCGGCCGGCGTCGGCGAATACAAGCCGCCGAGCGACGCTCAGAGGCCGCACGCCTCGTGCGGCTCCTTTATATTTGGTGATCTGAATCCGACGCAACCCGTAGCAACAACGGAATACAACGTTGCGCGAATATGTCGATCCTATGCTAGCGGCCGGCGGCTTGGGCCACGGCGCGGGCTGTGAACACGTCCGCCATCGCGGCGCGGTACGAGCCCGACGCGAACGTGTCGGACCGTGCGTCCTGACCG
>JAQNCM010000534.1 GCA_029237615.1 Mucilaginibacter sp. | reverse complement strand
AAGACCATCGTCAGGACAACGGAGACGATGGCATTCATGACGAACGCCGTGACCGCGATGTAGACCGAGATATTCGTGAACGGGATCGGCGCGATCGAGCCCCCGAAGTGGGCGTGCGTCACCGGGTTGACCACTCCGTACGCGGCGAAGGTGCCGTAGATGGTGCCCACCGCCCAGCCGATCAGAAGTGCCCGACGGTGGAACCAGCGGGTGTAAAGGCCGGCAACGATCGCCGGGAAGGTCTGCAGAATCCACACGCCGCCGAGCAGCTGCAGGTTGATGGCCGCCGACTGATCCATCGTGATCACGAACAGAAGCGCTCCGAGCTTCACGACCAACGACACGAGCTTGGAGACTCTGGCCTCCTGTTGCGGTGTCGCGTTCGGCCGGAACAGGTCGCGGTAGATGTTTCGGGTGAACAGGTTGGATGCGGCGATGGACATGATCGCCGCGGGCACGAGCGCACCGACGGCGATGGCCGCGAGGGCGATTCCGGCGAACCACGAAGGGAAGTGGTCGAGGAAGAGCTGGGGAACCACGAGTTGCGGGTTGGCCTTGCCGTCGGGACCGATGGGCTGGGTTCCGGCCTTGATGGCCACGTAACCCAGCAGAGCGAGAAAGCCGAGCATGAGCGAATAGATGGGGAGCACGACCGCGTTACGACGAATCGTGTTGCGGCTCTTGGTCGACAGCACGCCGGTGATGGAGTGGGGGTACATGAAGAGCGCCATCGCCGATCCAAGCGCCAGCGTCCAGTAGGCATTGAAGCTCGCTGCGCCGGGGATGACGGACCCCACCGGCTTTCCGGTGGCCGGGCTGATCGCGGCCATCTTCGTCTGAGCGGCGGCGAAGATCTGGCCCCAGCCACCGAACTGAGAGGGGAGCCAGACGATCGCCGCGATGATCGCGATGTAGATCAGCAGGTCCTTGACGATGGCGATCGCTGCCGGCGCGCGAAGCCCGGCGGTGTAGGTGTACGCGGCGAGCACGACGAAGGCGATGATCAGCGGGAGGTCCTGCATGAACCCGTTGGATCCGTTGCCGAGGCCGAGAACCGACAGCACGGACTTGATGCCGACCAGCTGGAGGGCGATATACGGCATGGTGGCGACGATGCCGGTCAGGGCAACGGCCGTGGAAAGCGACCTGCTACCGTACCTGCCGCCGATGAAGTCGGCGGGGGTCACGAAGCCGTGGCGGTGCGACACCGACCACAGGCGCGCCATGAGCAGGAACACGATGGGGTAGAGCACGACGGTGTACGGCACGGCGAAGAAGCCGCTTACCGCACCGGTGCTGTACATCGCTGCGGGTACGGCGATGAAGGTATACGCGGTGTACAGATCGCCTCCGAGGAGAAACCAGGTGATCCAGCTTCCGAATCCGCGACCGCCCAGCCCCCACTGGTCGAGCGACTGCATGCCGCGTTCTTCCGGCGTGATTCGCCATCGCGCGGCCACGAAGCCCAGGAAGGCGACGAGTACGAAGATGACGATCACGACCGTGAGGGCGACGCCGTCGATGGGACGCGCCGTCGCCGAGGCCGCCGAAACCACGAGGCCGCTCATTCCGGCGTCCCCGACGTGCCGTACCCGGACGGACGCTCGTCGCCCGCGGTATTCCTCACGGCATCCCGGCGGCGGCGATCTTCTCGCGTGATCACGAGGTAACAGATCCAGAGGAGGAACGAATCGATGAGCACCCACAGCATCTGATACCAGTAGAAGAAGGGCATCCCGAACAGCGTTGGTAGTTGCCGCGCATAGATAGGTACCACCAACGGCATGACGATGCCGATCACGATGAGGATGCCGCAGAGGATGTACGGGCCCGGGCGCGCTGGTCCCCGGGTCGGGATGTCGGATGTCGACATTGACGTCTCCCTCAGGTCCCCCCGGTCGGAGCGGAACTTCCGCTAACGGGAGAGCAATCGGGACGGTACACCCGGTCCGCGAGCGGCAACAGTGCCAGAACGCGAGCCCGCGGCGCGCGCCCGACCGACCGTTGCGGAGGAGCCCCTCCGGCGCGTCGCGCGTCGCGCATCCCGACATCCGCGTGTCGTCCTCCGCAACCGCAAGGGCCCCTCGACGATGGTGCTAGTTATTGCTGTCGGCTTCTCCGTGGCCCTGGCCGAAGAGGAGGCCCTTGGGCTGGATCGCGGCCAGCTCCTTGATTGGCGTGAGCGTCCCATCGGTGAGGTTCAACGCGGCCAAATACGCGGCCCCGGTGTCGGGTGTGACCGAGGAAATCACCTGTCCCGGGGTGAACGGTCCGGTAACGGCATCCACGGTATTGCGCACCGGATCGGTGATCCAGAGCGTCTGTACCCTCTTCGTCGCGAACACCGTGTCATCCATCGGCTGGGACACTGACAGCACCTGGAGCTTCTGGTTGGCGGTTCCGGGATGCGAGGCGAAGATCAGCTGGAGGTCCGCCTGCGCGGTGAGCATGAAGCTGCCGGCGAAGCGTGCCGCTGACCGGGGGACGACCACGTTGGAGTCCGGATCCGTCAGACCCAGCGTCACGGTCGC
>JAQNCM010000299.1 GCA_029237615.1 Mucilaginibacter sp. | reverse complement strand
TGTTGTGGTTTAACGTACATCCTTCGGTACGGCCGGGCAGTGAGATCTTTGTGCCAAAGAAACCGGCTCCAAGAAACAACACCATGCAGGAGATACTGGCTTACAGCACAGGTCTGGCATCACTGGGCGCAATCATCCTGGGTATAATAAGTTTGCATCCTTAACTGTAGCAATCCGGTATCGGAAAAATATGGATAAAATAGATAAAATTGAAACTGATGAGATCACCATCAGGGAATTAATAGTAAAATTTAAATCGGCCCTGAGGTACCTGAAAAGTAAAAAGACTATTTTATTATGGTTTACTGTGTTTGGATTGGTAACAGGTGTAGCTTATTCATTATTAGAAAGCCCCGTTTATAAAGCTGTATCTACCTTTGTTTTACAGGAGTCAGGCCACGGTGGAGGTCTAAGCCTTAGCGGAGGATATTCAAGTCTTGCTTCCCTTGCCGGTATAGATATAGGCGGCGGATCAGAAAAGGGTTTATTTCAAGGAGATAATATATTAGAGCTGTACAAATCAAGGTTGATGATTGAAAAAACATTATTAACACAAGTAGAAATAAACGGTAAAAAACAGTTATTAATTAACAGATATCTTCAGTCGGGTAATATGTTCGATGCCTGGTGGAAAAAAGACCACATTAAAAATTTAAATTTTGGTAGCGATCCTAAAAAGTTTTCACGTGTCCAGGATAGCGTGATTCGAGACGTAATCAAGTATTTTAATAAAAACATTTTAACGGTGACAAAACCGGATAAAAAACTGAGTGTAATAAATGTAGAAATAAAATACAAAGACGAGAATTTTGCTCAACTATTTAATCAAACTTTAGTTCAGAACGTTAACGATTTTTATGTTCAAACTCAAACAAAAAAAGCATCTCAGAGTGTACGGGTGTTACAGCATCAGGCAGATAGTGTGCGGGAGATATTAAACAAATCATTGGGAAAAGTGGCAGCTTCAACCGATGCAAACCCCAATCCCAATCCGATTTTGAAATCCCTTGCCCTTCCTGCTCAAAAAAAACAAATAGATGTACAGGCTAACGCAGCTATATACAGCGAA
Source organism: Mucilaginibacter sp. (assembly GCA_029237615.1). Classification (GTDB taxonomy): domain Bacteria; phylum Bacteroidota; class Bacteroidia; order Sphingobacteriales; family Sphingobacteriaceae; genus Mucilaginibacter. Next base: position 10,326 of record JAQNCM010000299.1, on the reverse strand, counting down.
ATAGTTAAGAATTTGGAGGTGTCAAAAATTTCACTTCGTCAAGAAACGCCGCTAATCCAATTAATAGATGAGCCAATATTGCCTTTAGAGGTTGATAGAGTCGGGAAAATAATGGGGGCACTAATAGGTTTGTTTGCCGGACTTTTCTTAGGCGTGTTATACGTTATAGTTGCCAGGTTGTATATCTTCATAAAGAACACATAATCTGATAATAGTTGAGTGCCACTAAAAAGAATTATATATTTAATTTAATATTAACGGGGTTTAATATCCTATTCCCGGTAATTAGTTTTCCTTACGTAGCCAATATTCTGGGCCCGGTTGGAATTGGCAAGGTTCAATTTATATTATCATTTACGCAATATTTTGCGTTGATCGCAGCTCTCGGAATACCTATTTATGGGGTAAGAATAATATCTCAATCAACAAATAATAGCAATTTACTTTATAAAAATTTAAGCGAACTGCTGTATATTCATATTGTCTGCAGTATCATAATTACAGCTTTGTATATGGTTGTAATAGTTTCATTTTCATTTTTTGATAATGATAAATCACTTTATTTTCTCTCCGCATTAATTATTTTAATGGGCTTCACTTCAATTGACTGGTACTTTTCAGGAATTGAAAATTTCAGATTGATTGCGCTGCGATCAGTTTCAATTAAAGTGGTATCATTGGCTTGCTTGTTTTTATTTGTAAAAGTCAAAGCTGATTATTCCGTTTACCTTGCAATAAGCCTGTTTTCGATACTGGGGAATAACATTGTAAATATTTTCTCCGTACGGAAACATATAAAGCTGAGTGTTAAAGGAACAAAGAAACATCTTAAACCACTAATGTATACTTTTGGCACTACCGTTGCAACCAGCATGTATACTATGCTTGATACTATTTTGATTGGTTTTTTTTCGGATAATAAAGCGGTTGGACTATATTCAGCTTCAATTAAATTAACAAAAATTTCCATCCCATTTATAATTTCCTCCGGAACAGTACTAATGCCCCGCATATCTAAGCTTTTTGCAATTGGCGATTATGCTTCATTGAAAACAATTTTAAATAAGTCTTTTAGTTTTATTGCAGTAATGGCCATACCAATTTGTATTGGCCTGCTGTTTTTAGCACCCCAGCTAATTTATGTTTTCTCGGGGGGGGAGTTTAAGGATGCGGTACTGACAATGCAAATATTGTCGCCGTTAACATTAATTATTGGACTAGGCTATTTTTGGGGTTTTCAAATTCTCATACCCGCGGGTAAAGAGAGGGAAATGTTAATTTCAGTGGTTTTAGGTATGGTTTTTAACCTGTCATTAAATTGCATTCTTATACCAATATATAAGCAAAACGGTGCAGCAATCGCTAACATAATATCAGAGTTGATTGTAACTTTAACTTATATGTATTTTTGTTTTAAAATAATAGATTTTACAATTTCTCACAAACCATTATTTTTTAATTTTCTGGCTACTATCCCGTTTATAATTATTGTGTTGTTTTGTAATATATTAAAACTTAATGTTTATAACTTTTTAATTGTCAATGGATTTTCTTTCATCGTTTTATATTTCATTATACAGGTTAAGGTGTTAAAAAATAGTGTTATTAAGGAGTTAATAACGGATTATTTAATAAAACGGAAATAAATTATGCACCAAAAAAATGTTTCTGTAATAATTACATCCTTTAATGGTTCGAAATACATTAAGAAACAGATGGATTCTATTTTTAAGCAATCCATAATGCCAGAGGAAATTATCATTTGCGATGATCATTCTTCCGATGAAACTATCACTTTATTAAAATCTTATACAAGTAATGACATTTTAAAGCTATATGTCAATGATAAGCAGTTAGGTGTTGTGGAGAACTTTAAGAAGGCTGCAAAAATGGCGAGGCAAGGTAACCAACTGATTTTTGCTGATCAGGATGATATATGGACGCCCCAAAAGCTGCAGAAGTTAACGGATGCAATGCAACTTATCGATGATAATATTACCCCGGCGCTGGTATATTCAGACCTTGCGGTTATTGACAAAAATGACGACATTATTTACGAATCTTTTTGGGGCAAACAAAAAATCAGGCCTGAAAAAATTAACCTGGCAACACTTTTATATGGAAATGTAGTAACAGGATGTACAATGATCATCAATTATCCGATGGCTGAAGAACTTTTTTGTATAGATACCATCGATTACTTACATGATGAATGGCTTTCATTAATTGCTTATTCATTTGGGAAAGTTGATTTTTTGAATGAAAAACTGGTTTTATATCGGGAGCATGAAAATAATGTAACACTTTCTGAGAATTATAAACCGTTGGGAATTATAAATAACATAAAAACGGAAATTGATTATTTATCTGGGAAAAGAAAGTTTTTAGCCCGTCAATTTGATTTGGCAAAAGAATTTCTGTCAAAATACCATAGTAAACTTAATGCTGCGCAGATAAATATTATTGAAAATTTCATTAAGCAGGAAAACGATAACTATTTATTAAAAAGAATTAAAAGACGAATCACTTATTCATAGCATTTTGAAGCCTGGCAATAAAAAAACACTGGCAGGTTGTATTGTATTATACAATCCTACCAATTCAGTAATTAAGAATATAGAAAGTTATTTGCCTTTTCTTAATACGCTGTATGTTATAGATAATACTGAATGTGTTGATGAGGAACTTATTAAAAAAATAAAGCTGCTGGATGCGGAAATCGTATATATTCAGCAGGGTGATAATAAAGGCATCGCATGGGCATTAAATAAGGGTGCAGCGTTGGCTTTAGAATTGGGCTATCAATGGTTGTTGACTATGGATCAGGATTCGTATTTTTTAGGAAATGAATTTTTTGATTCATGGCACACTAACATTAATTACACAATAGGGTTAGTAGCGGCGTCCTATACAAATGATTATGACAGGTGGCAAAAAGAGTACTCCCAATTGTATAACGAAATACACTTTGCAGTAACATCGGGCAATATAATCAACCTAAAATCCTGGGAAAATGTTGGTGGGTTTGAAGAGAAATTATTTATAGATGAGGTTGATCACGACTATTGTTTGAAATTAAGAAAACATGGATTTAAAATACTAATCAGTAAAAAAGTATTAATGGGACATATGGTTGGACAGCTTTATAATGGACGTAATAATGAGTTTACAGAAAATAAGATATTCATCCTGCACAGTCCGCTCAGGTATTATTATATATCCAGAAATGTGCTCTATTTATGTAAAAAGTATTTTTTTACTGATTTTGATTTTATCGCACGGAGGTTCTACTATTTAATTAAAGCGTTGGTGAAGATACTTTTAATGTACCCCGATAAAGTGATCTACTTAGGTTTTTTTTTTAAAGGGATAAAGGACTTTGCTTTATCAAGATATAATAAATATGATCATTAATCACAACCTTGTATAATATTGATGAATAAAGTTTATATTATTTTAGTAAACTATAATAACTTCATTGATACAATTGAATGCCTTGAAAGTATCTTAAAGTCGAGTTATTTAAATTTTCAAATATTTGTTATCGACAATTCACCAAATGATGTTTCAATCAACAAGCTTTTAGGCTGGATAGCCGGTAGTGATGATATCAATATAAATACTAATTTTAATGATCTTGTATTTCCGCTTGAACAAAAACCGATTGATCATATTATTGTAAATGAAAACGAGTTTAGAACGTCAGGGAAATTATATGAAAATAAAATAACAATTATACGAGCGAAAAATAACGGATTTGCAGCCGCTAATAATATTGCTTTAAGATATATATTGGACAACGGAGGAGATTCTTCTTTAATATGGATACTAAACAATGATACCGTTATTGAAAAAGATACATTGTATAATTTGACAGCTTTTTATAATAACAATGCCAATAAAAATGTTATAATTGGCTCAAAATTGAAGTATTATTTCAAGCCTGATACGCTGCAAGCTGTTGCTGGTAAATATAATACATGGTTAGGAAAACACGCCCATGTGGGAGACGGAGAAAAGGACAACGGCCAATATGACAATTATAAATTTACTAATTGTGATTATTTAGTGGGCGCTTCAATTTTTTTACCTGTACTGTTCATTAAGGAAACAGGTTTAATGTGTGAGGACTACTTTTTGTATTTTGAAGAACTTGATTGGATAAAAAGCGGAAGCCGGCATGGTTTTGATATGGCGCTGGCCCCTAATGCAACAGTTTATCATAAAGAAGGTTCCTCCATTATTAACACTACTGCAGAAGAGAAGAATACATCAACTGCAGCGTATTATTCAATTGTAAACAGGGTGCGATTTATAAAAAAGTGGTATCCATATCGTTTAGTTACAGTTATGCCCGGGGTATTTATAGCATTAATAAAAAGATTATTCAAAGGAAAGGTGAGTTTGGTTAAAAAAGCCTCAATAACTATTTGTTTTTTTTTGCTTTCATAAATTGACTTTTTTAATGATAAATATTCACCAACTATTTAACTTTCAATTACCCAAAGAATAATGCAAAGCTTCCTTATTTTTTTGTGCAGCTCAATATTTGCTTGTGGTACTTATTTAGTTTGGCCGAGCAGATATAATGTGATGGCACACTTAAATGTAGGGTTTATATTTATCGCCTATTTTATACCTGCAGTAATATTAAAAGACCAAAATGATTATGCAGATGGCACAGTTACTTTATATACTTTAATTCTGCTTGTTGGTGCGGTTAGCTTTGTTATAGGTCTGTATGCTGGATTTTTAATTAAGCCTGTCCGGTTATCAAGCTTTTCCTTTACGATCTTAAATAATGAAGTATATGCGGCGCGTATTATAAAAATCACCAAAATATTCTTAATTACAGGAATAATAGGACAAACACTTGGATATATAATGATGGGTTTTGTTCCGGCCTTTGCGGCAGACCCTGTCGCAGCCAAGTTTTTCAGAGGCGTATACCAGGTACCATTTTATGTTTCGATGGTTTATTTATCTTCATTTTTTATCTTAACAACAACAACACCAATCGCAATTATAATATGGTATAGAAATAAAAAAAGGAAACTATTTCTGTTTGGTGCAATTACTGCTGTGGTTTTAATGATGGTATCTCTTTCCAGGGGGCCCGCTTTTAGTGGAGTAGTTTTGGCGGTTGCAATTATTATGTCTTTTAAAAGTAAATGGACTTTCAGGCTTCTGCTGGTGCTTCTTGTATCAATTTATTTACTTAGTTCAGTGTTTTACTTTGCAGTTGGAGTTAGGGATTACACCGAGGTTAGTTCAAATTTTAAGGATGATCATGTCGTTTGGCGGGTTATATCAGGTGGGACAGCTGATATAACAGATCAATTGACTTTTTTGGATTTTTTCAGAAAAAATCCGCTTTGGACTTATGGAAGAACGGTTGTAGGGGGATTGATACCGAGCCATTACGACTGGAATCCGGCGGTTTATACCTTACGCGTCGTAAACCCGGGGGAAAATGTGACAGGAATAATTTCAGGAGGATTACGGCTTCCAGCGCCTATTTGGGGTTATGTTTCATTTCAATGGATCGGGGTAATTTTGTTTTGCGCCTTATCGGGCTTTTTAAAAGGAATATTATTGAAATTCACCAAATACTGGATATTTAAATCACAATCTATTTTAATTGCTTCAGTAATAATAGTAATAAACATATCCATATTTGCCCAAATCTCAGATTTCTTTATCTTGTCCATCTATGAATTACCGCCAGCCTTTGTTTTAATGTTTTATGCTTACAGAATTAAAGTTGAATAGTTTCATTTATTATAACTTCCCAATATTGCTATAATGATAATTGTAAATGCAAGGTTTCTTACCCAAAGGGTTACAGGTGTTCAGCGCTTTGCCATTGAAATATCTAAAGTACTTCGCGTATTGAATGATAAAATTGTATTTGTAGCCCCTCGCAATATTTTAGATATGGATTTGGCCAAACAATTAGATGCCATTACTATTGGAAAAAATGAAGGGACCATTTGGGAACAGGTAGATCTGAGATATTATTTGATGTCTAAGGGGAATCCATTACTAATTAATTTCTGTAATACCGGAATACTCTTTTATAACAAACAAATTGTTACTATACACGATATGTCTTATAAAGTAAATCCTAAATGGTTTACACGTCAGTTTTACTTATGGTATAATTATTTAATTCCTCACATAGCCACCAGGAGTTTGAAAATTTTCACGGTTAGTAATTCATCAAAAAAAGATATCATAAAACATTTGAAAGTTAGTCCGGATAAGATTAGTGTTATATATAATTCTTCTAATTTGAATACAAATAATACCTTTGAATCTGTTAACATGGAAAAGTATCTGTTAAGTGTTTCATCATTAGATCCTCGAAAAAATTTGAATAATCTTATTAGGGCATTTAAAGAAATAGATAAAGATATCCGCTTAATTATAGTTGGCTTAAAAAAGGAAAAATTTACTTTAAATGACGATTTAACCAGCGGCAGTCATAACATTATCATTAAAAATTATGTTTCTGATAGTGAGTTAGGGGCTCTAATGAAGCATGCGGAAGCTTTTGTTTATTTGAGTTTTTATGAAGGATTTGGCCTGCCGCCTATTGAGGCCATGAGCATTGGATGCCCGGTACTTGTATCTGATATCCCTGCACATAGGGAGATTTGTGGCAATGCGGCTTTATATGCAAATCCAAACAACGTTAATGACATAAAAAATAAAATCATTAGTTTATTAAACGATAATGCTCTTAAAAATGAATTAGTTTTGGCAGGTGAAAGAAACATAAAAAGGTTTAATTGGTTTAATTCGGGTCAAAGTGTATTAAAATATATAAATGAAGTTATTTAAATGTATAAATGAAGATTTGAAAGCCGCTAAAAAATTTTCATTAACCAATAAAACCATAATTTTTTTTTTTAACAGAGGCTTTCATTCATTGATGTATTACAGATTAGCAAATTTATTTTATAGATATAAAATTCCTGTTTTACCGGCAATTCTTACTCGGATAATACAAATATTTTATGCCATTGATATAGATTACAAAGCAGAAATAAACGGTGGTATTGTGATTGTTCACGGCATTGGCCTCGTTATCGGGGCAGGTGTTAAAATAAAGTCAAATGTTATCCTTTTTCATGGTGTAACACTTGGAAGGAGGGGTATAGGACCGGTAATATCTGAGAACGATGGATACCCATTTATTGAAGAAGATTGTATAATTTGCACGGGGGCAATGCTTTTGGGTAATATTATTATCGGGAAGAATACGACTATAGGTGCAAACTGTGTAATTACAAACAATATAGCCTCTAACAGCATTTGTAAAATAGCGAGTGATCATTTTGTGACATATAATAAATAAATTTTGATAGTAGCACTTATACACGTTTGGTTCACTGTAATCGTCGGCTCTGAAAATGTTTTTAAAGAAATCGCTTCACTTTATCCAGAAGCTGATATCTACGCTTTAGTAGCTCAGGATGAAACCATTATAAAGCTGGGATTAGAGAAACATAAGGTCTTTACATCGTTTATACAAAAGCTACCCTTTGCAAGGACAAACTATAGAAATTATTTGCCTTTATTCCCATTAGCAATTGAGCAGTTTAATCTTTCATCGTATGATTTAATCATTTCATCCTCACACGCGGTTGCCAAAGGTGTACTGACGAATTCAGGCCAGGTACATGTTTGTTATTGCCATTCACCTATGCGTTATGCCTGGGATCTTTATCATCAATACATAAGGGATCTGGGTTTAAGCAAAGGGATCAAAGGCTATTTTGTGAAAGCTGTATTACATAGAATGCGGCAGTGGGATATTATAGCTTCAAATAGGGTGGATTATTTTATTTCAAATTCAAATTATATTGGAAGACGGATAAAGAAAATTTACAATCGCGAAAGCATTACTATTTATCCAAATGTAGCGACCCAGGACTTTGAATTAAATGAAAACAAAGAAGATTTTTATTTCACCTGTTCAAGATTCGTACCCTATAAAAAAATAGATCTTATAGTAAAAGCATTTGCTCAAATGCAGGATAAAAAATTATACGTAATAGGCGATGGCCCTGATTTTAAAAAAATAAAAAGGTTGGCTACGCCAAATATAGTCCTGTTAGGATACCAGCCGTTTGACGTTTTAAAACATTACTTGTCAAAAGCTAAAGCTTTTGTTTTTGCAGCCGAAGAAGATTTTGGGATTTTACCGGTCGAAGCACAGGCATGCGGCACACCAGTTATAGCTTTTGGTAAAGGAGGCGTTACCGAAACGGTAATAAATAACCAAACGGGTGTCTATTTTAATGAACAAACAGTTCCGTCTTTAGTACAAGCAATAAATTATTTTGAAAATAATTCAAAAATGTTTATTCCCGCCGAAATTAAAAAGCAGGCCTCTTTATTCTCATCAAAACGTTTTAAAAAAGAGCTAATCGATTATTTATCAACAATTACGAGTCAAATAGAATAAATAAATAGTTTTTAAATTATTGGCTTTAATATTGATGGGCTTTGAAAAATGTAACATTTTCAATAGAAAAGGTTTATTTTTAAAATAGTTTATTTAGATGACCGATGTTTTTAACTTTACCCCAAATAGCCTATGTCAGTACGTTACTCAAAACATTTACCCATCAGTGTATTCATTTCTGACATATTATTTTTAAATATAGCGCTGTACAATTCCAATCTTGTAACTTTCCATGCTTTTAAACCTCATAACACATCTTCAATATTTATAGCAGTAGTTAACCTGGCTTGGATAATTGTTTCTCTTGCATCTAAAAGTTTTTACGTAAAACGCCCTTTAGTTCTTAAAGACAATATCAATAGATTTTTACTGACATTGATTTATCATCTGCTCCTTGTATTTAGTGTTATATATTTCTTTAAGGTATATAATATCTCAAGATCGGAGGTGATGATAAGTTATTCATTATTTTTTGTATTGATAATAATACAGAGATCACTGCTTTTCTTTTTTTTGGACTACTATCGTAAAAAAGGGTATAATCATCGGAGAATTTTAATGATAGGTGATGAAAACATTACAAGGCGGTTATTAAATTCATTTTCACAGCATCCAGAATACGGCTATGATCTTATTGATTTTATCTCAGAAGACCAGGTCATTAATCTTTCCGACCACGATCTGATCAATAAAATAGTTACTGAAAAACCTGATGAAATATTTATTTGCTATAAGCAAATGAATGAAGATTTATTAAAAAAAATGATTCGGGTTGGAGATGAAAATTTTATAAAAATTAAGGTAGTTTCTGATTTGATATTGAGTAATAATTATGCTCAATTGGTTAATTATGATAAAGTACCTGTTTTGCAGATAACTTCTCACCCTGAAATAAGTTTTAAAATAAGATTTTTAAAACGCATGTTCGATATATTATTTTCTTGCGGGGTAATGGTAATAGGTGCGCCTGTATTTTTATTGATATATCTTACAACAAAGTTTACATCCAAAGGTCCTGCTTTTTACAGACAGGAAAGAATAGGTAGGCATGAAAAGCCATTTTATATCTATAAATTCAGGAGTATGTATGTCGATGCTGAAAAGAACGGGCCTCAATTAGCGAGGGACAACGACCCACGGATTACCAGATGGGGGGTGGTAATGCGAAAAACAAGACTGGATGAATTGCCTCAGTTTTGGAATGTTTTAAAAGGGGAAATGTCTGTTGTTGGGCCTCGCCCTGAAAGACAGCACTGGATAGAAAAAATTGTAGAAAAGACTCCACATTATAAAAGACTTTTACATTTAAAACCTGGAATTACTTCGATTGGCCAGGTACATTACGGTTATGCCGAAAATATTGATCAAATGTGTATCCGGATGAGGTATGATTTGATTTACCTTCAAAATATCAGCCTAAATTCAGATCTTGATATCATTTATAAAACGGTTAAAGTAATGATAAAAGGGAAAGGCAAATAATCAATTGCTGCCTTAATTCTTCAGTAACTGCGAGTCTGCGTAGAGTGATATCATTTTTTGTATTATTTCATTTTAATCTAATCAACTTTTTTTTACATTTGCAGCTCAATAATAAACGGTGCCAAAATATTATTGAAGGTATTTATTTCAGCCTTGAAAATAAATTCGTTCTGAAGATAAATGCAATATGCGCCTATAGCTCAGTTGGTTAGAGTAGAAGACTCATAATCTTTTGGTCCCTGGTTCGAGCCCAGGTGGGCGCACTAAGTATAAAAAAAGCCGTTTCTCGCAAGGAAATCGGCTTTTTTTGTGCCGTTAAGGCGGTTTTAGGGCCGCCGCACTTGACAGGGTAATTACCGTTTTAGTCA